>NZ_VRVD01000020.1:0-26798 GCF_008040015.1 Methylobacterium sp. WL18
GAGCAGGATCACCCACCCCTCATGCGCAACGCCATTCGCCTCTTCGCCCTCGCCATGGCCATGATGGCCGCCGTCACCGTCAAAGCCGTCTGGGAGGGGGGCCGCTGGGTCCTCCGCTCCGTCCGCGACAGCCTCCGCCCGCCCGTCGGCGCCGGCGCGGACATCGAGGACGCCTTCGATGGCATCGCCGCCAAGGCCGAATCCGCCACCGCCGCCGTGTCGGTCCCCGCAGCCGAATCAGCCGTCACCGCCAAGCCGGCCCCCGCGCCGATTCCCCTCGACCCGATCCTGGCGAAGGGCCGCATCGCCACGCAGTATGCCCACGACATGCTGAACATCGACGCCGAGCCGACCGCCGAGGGCCTGGACGAGGCCAGCGCGGCGTGGCTGGGGTCCCTCAACGCTTCGGAGTTGATGCAGATCGACAGGCACGGCGCCCACCGGGTGGGCAGCCACATGGCCGGCCTCCGCCTGATCGACGGCCTGCCCCTGACGCCCACCCCGGCGGAGTATCGGAGCGCCCTTTGCGCCGCCGCTCAGGTCACGCCCGAGATGCGGGCGAACATCGCTGAGCACGATGCGACCCTGCGCCGGGTCATCGACGAGATGCTGGAGCAGGAGCCCGAGCGGTACGCCCCGGCGATGTGAGCCAACCCGCCCAGCAAAAGGCCCGCCCGAGATGATCGGAGCGGGCCTTTTTCATGTCTGGATACCGGGCTGCGACATCGGCGCACACCCCAAAGAAAAGGGTTGTGCCACCCCGCTTGCACACACGGCGTGCTGACGTGCGCACACCGAATGCTGCGTCAGGCGGCCCTCATCACGCGGACGAGGAGCCCCTTGGCGCGGAGGGTTTCGGCCCGCGAGGCCGCGAGCTCGCGCTGAAGGCGGGCGTTCTCCTGCGTCAGCGCCACGTTCTCAGTCTGGGTCGCGAAGAGGACCCGCCGCAGGGCATCGACGGCCCGGGCAGCGCGGGTGGCGGCGGTGATGTTGCGGTCGGCCTGTACGGCGTCGGCATGGGCCTGAGCGGCGAGGCGGTCCTGACGCGCGCGGAAGAGGACCGAAGCGAGGCCCTGTGCGCCGGCGTCAAAACCCTGGGCGATGTGGTGGGACGAGATGCTCATCGGGGGCCTCCTCGGTCGGCTGATGTGGCCACGATCTCAGCTCCGGATTCTCACGTCGAGGGGGAGTCAACACCTGTCCCTGGCCCGTACGCGGAAACAGGCCTCGAATTGTGAGCATCCCTAGCGCCCCGTTACTTCATGGGACAGAATCGAATTGTTCGCGGGACGGCGTCACCGGCTTCGGCCCCATGTGTGGGCGGATGCATGGGGCGGGCGCACGCTCCCGGGCATGCGCATGAATGTCTCCTTCGACGGGGCCGCGTTCTCCCGGCGGTCCCGAGCCTACATCAAGGAGACGGTAACGCCCGCGCTGGGCGAGGCGGTCTTGTATATGGCGGCGTCCGCCCGGAAGCAGCTCTCAGAGGCGACCGAGGTCTTTTTCGACCGTCCCATCGACTGGACGGTCGACGGCTTCGCCTTAAAGCGCGTCGAGGGGTCCAAGGCGGCGGAGGCACTGGTCTACGTCCTGCCGGGACGCGCCGAATATCTGGGCCTGGAGATCTCCGGTGCAGAGCGCGTCGCCGGGGATTTCGCGACGACGGATCAGGGGCCCCTCGTCCCCGGGCGTGACGCCGTCCTCGACGAGCACAGCAACCTCCACGAGGGCTTCGTTTCCGACGCCGTGTCACGCGGCGCCCGGTGGATCGAGGCGAAACCCGGCCGCCCATCCTCGTGCTGCCCGGACGCGACGGCCTGCAGGTCCTTTCCTCGGCGAGGCCCTTGGCGCGGCCGGGCGTCGTGCGGGAGTCGGGGCCCCGGGCGGTGCATCCGAGGAGCGTCCCGGCGACAGCGCCGGCAACGCCGGCCATCGCACCGACTTTAGGAGACGAGCGGCGCCCGGCCAAGGCCCATCCCCCGAACGCACCAACGGCGATCCGTAACGCGAAGGACGGCGGGATGCGCCGATCCGAAGCGAACGGCATCTAGTCTCCGGCCATCTCGGCGATTGCCGCCCCCGTGGAGAGAATGGGGGCGCCGGGACCGGCAGGGATGAGGTTATCGCGCGTACGACCCTCGGAGGCGGCCCAAGCCAAGGCGGCGCACGCCGTCATGTTGCGCATCCCCGCAACGAAGCCGAGACCGAAAGAGGTTGCGTAGCCCTGCATCCTGGATGCTTTTCCCGACGAGACCTGCCCCACCAATAGCAAGACGGCGTTGGCTTCGGGTGTTCCGACCCGGCCGGGAGGGCGCCTCGAAGGCTGCTGCCGCATTTAGATGGTGATCGGGCGGAAGTGCCCGCCACAGGGCGCTCCGTCCCTACCGGGTCGGTTCGGGTTCGGAGATGGGGGCACCGTCGTAGATCGCCCGCGCCGTTTCCCCCGTGCCGACGTTCGCGATGGAGCGCGTTTCGAACGCCAGGAAGTCAGGCGTCGGGCCACCGGCCTTCTTGCAGTCCTTGTAAAGGGAGACGAGCTGGTCGACGTACTTTCCGGCGGCCTTCCGTTGGTCCGGGAGCAGCCCGTCGGGAAGGAATGCGGCGAAGAGCTTCCTCATGTCGTTTTCGGTGTCGATGTTCAGCACGCTGAACTGCATGCTGTTCATGAGCGTTGCGATGTCCTTTGGGACGATGTTCTTTCCCCGTTCGTCATCGGGCAGGGTCGGGAAGCTCTGGATGACGGACAGGAAGCGGGCATAGATGCGGTAGGCGATTGCCCGCAGAAGGGGTTGACGCACCTCGGCCATCTCCGCCTTCGTCAGCTTCAGGGTCGCCAGAAGGTCGTCGAAATCCTTGGTGAGGCCGTTGCTCGACCCCTGGACGCCGCCGAACGCCATGGTGGTGATGCCGGACGTTCCGTATCCCGCTTTGGCGACAAGGAGGCTCAGCCGACGCAATTGATCGCGGAAGGTCGGCCCAGGCGCGAGGCCATCCTGGAGGGCGCCATGACCCGGCTCCGTCCGGTGGCGATGACGGCCATGGTGGCGTCCCTCGGGTTCGTGCCGATGGCGTTGGCGACGGAGACCGGGGCGGAGATCCAGCGGCCCCTGGCGACGGTGGTGATCGGCGGGCTCATCAGCGCGACCCTGCTGACCCTTGTCGTCCTGCCGGCGCTCTACGCCAGGTTCGCGGCGGCCATCGAACCGGCGAAGGGCGCGGCGGCGGAGGCCGGGACACGGTCCCATCCCGTCCTGCCGCAGGCCGCCGAGTAGCCGGGTCCCGGAGAAGTGCGTCATGGACGCGAGGGTATTCGGACCACTTCTTCTGTCGGCCTGGGCCAACGCAGCGGGCGCGCAAGAGGCGCCCTTCGGCCTCGCCTGGGGGCCCGTGACGGACGTTCCGAGGCCCTCGATGGTCGACCGGCAGGCGAACGTCACGGCGCTGACCTACCTCCACGACAGGCCCCTTGCATCGGGCGCCGACACCGACCGGGTCATCCTGGAGGTGTGCAGGGACGAGGGGCTGCAGCAGGTCGTCTGGCTGAGTCGGCCCCTCTCCGCCGCCGAGTTGCCCGCGCGCTACGATGCCATCCTCCGGGAAGGCACCCGCCGCAACGGGCCGCCCCGGTCGGATACCCGTTCCGGGACCTTGGCCTGGCCGAACGGCCGCACGCTGCTCGCCGTGGGCAAGCCGGGACCCGGTGGCAGGCGGCTGGTGATGCTCTCGCGCGGTGAACGCTATGATGCCCGCTCCCGCGCGCAAGCCTCCACGACGGGCCATCCGGCGAACGTCCACGCCGGACGCCTCATCGATGGGAAGGACGGCGATCCGAGGTAGAGGCGGTTCCTGACCGAGCCGAGGCTACCTCGGGATGAACGTTCCCTTATCCATGCCCGGCTTGGAAGTACGCACCCCGTGGAACGGTCCCGGAAGCATGGCCGTTCCCCGATTTCGCCGGATCGGTCCCGGACCTGATCCAGGCCACCAACAACCCACGAGGAAGCCCCCCATGAGGAAGTCCCTTCTCGCCGTCGCAGCCCTGGCCGCCCTCGGCGCCATCGGCATCGCCGCACCCGCCTCGGCCGCTCCCGGCATGATCGGCGCCATCGACGCCACCACCAACGTCGTGGACGTCCGCATGGACGGCATGCACGGCCATCGCGGCCATGGGATGCGCCATCATCATCACCGCGGGCACATGATGCGCCACCATCACCATCACCGCGGGCACATGATGCGCCACGGGCACAGCCATCGCCACCACCGCATGTGATCGTCCAGGGGCCCTTCGGGGCCCCTTATTTTTCTCGATTGAAACGACGGACCTCAAGGCAGGCAGGTCGCGCGGCCTGGCGGAAGCGAGCTTACATCCGCTCCTTGATGCCGGAGCCGACGAGCCACCAGTTCACCGGGTAGCTGGTCAGGAGTCCCGCGACCATGGCAATTTGCATGGCGAACCAGAACTCGACCGAGTTCACCGGAGCCCAATGACCGGCAAGGTGCGGGAACACGGCGAACTGGGCGAACGCCATGAAGCCGTACATGCCGACCTGCCAGGCGATCAGCGACAAGGTGTCGGCCTTGAGCGCGGCGACGATGCCCCGGCCCGGGGAGAGCCCGCGCATCGGCACGATGGCGTAATACTGGAACACGATTCCGAGCCCGAAGGCGAAGACAAAGTCCAGCGCCCAGACCGCGTACATCTTCTCCTCGAACAGCGACTGCCAGCCGAACCAGACCGCAACCGCCGGCACCAGGAAGGCGAGCCACTCGGCGGCGACGTCGCCGAGCATGCAACCGCTGCCGCAATGGAGCGCGCCCTTGCCCACCATCACCGGAAACGGAGGTTGCGTCATGTTCGGGGGCTTCCCGTCCCGCTCCATCGCGCGGTGATGCGCCTCCATGGTGGCGTGGCGGCCATAGCGAAAGTAGGCCCAGACCACCGCGACCGTGCCGAACAGGGCGCTGACCGGCCAGACGACATTCATCACGGTCATGTGCTGCGGATGCCGGATGACCTGCACCGACAGTAGGATCGAGCAGGCGGCCCCGAGCAGCAGGGCGAGGATCGAGAGCGCGTGGAGCCAGGCAGGGAACATCGTGGCCATGCCGCTCAATGCCCCATCGCCAGCATCCAGACGGCCATGGCGGCCATCATCACGTTCTCGGTCAGCGAGACGAAGCCGAGCGGCACCTTGCTTGATCCGCCGACGCAGGCGCACTTGATCTCGCGCTTCTCGACGTAGACCGCCTTGAACACCGAGACCGCGCCGATGGTGCCGATGAAGAGGGCCACGGGGATCGACAGCCAGTTCAGGGCCCCGGCCACCATCAGGACGCCGGCGATGCCTTCCAGGAACGGATAGGCGTAGGCGTAGCGCACCCAGCGCTTGGCCAGCAGGTCGTAGCCGAGGAACATCGACGAGAAGGTCTCAACGTCCTGCAGCTTGAGAAGGGCCAGCACGCACATGCTGAAGGCGATGAACCACTCGGCCGCCCTCACTGTAAGGGGCGTGCCGTACACGGCGTAGCTCGCCGCGAGCGCCATCAGCGCCGTGATCGAGAACACCGCCACGACCGGCGTGTAGGTCGTCACGTTCGGGTCGTTGGCCGCCTGCCCGAAATGCCGCCTGAGGTCGTCGAAACCCCCGACCCGCTCGCCGTTGATGAAGGTCTGGGGCGTCGACTCGACCCCGTGATCGGCCTTGAAACGGTCGGTCTCCTCGCGGGTGCTCAGCCAATGATCCTCCACCTCGAAACCCTGGCGTTCGAGGAGGTCCTTTGCCTTCAGGCCGTAGGGGCACGTGTGCTGCGGCATCATCATCCGGTACAGGACGGCCTTGCGGGACGCGGTGGCTTGCATCGGAAACTCCGTGGGTTGTCTGGCCGGGATGCCGTCCGCTCGTTGCCGTGGAAACGACGGATCGGTCGCGGCCGATTGGGCTTGCGCACCTTCCTGGACCTTCCCATCATGGGAAGGTCAACGGAGGGGCTCTCACGATGAACATCGGCGAGGCGAGCCGGGCCTCGGGGGTCTCGGCCAAGATGATCCGGCACTACGAAAGCATCGGGCTCGTGCCCCCGGCGGACCGTCGCGACAGCGGCTACCGCGATTACGGGACCGCCGACCTGCACCGGCTCGGCTTCATTCGGCACGCCCGGGACCTGGGCTTCTCGCTGGACCGCATCCGGGTGCTGCTCGGGCTCTGGAGCGACCCCGACCGCAGCAACGCCGACGTGAAGGCCATCGCGAGGGCCCATGTCACGGAACTCGAACAGCGGGCCCGCCAACTGAACGAGATGGCCGACGCCCTGCGGTCCCTGGCAGACGCCTGCGACGGCGACGGCCGGCCGGACTGCCCGATCATCGCCAGCCTGGAGACCGGGGCGAACGTCCCGGCCTGCCATCCGGGCGGCTCCCAGGGGGCGATGCCGCCCCCCGCACCGCGTCGGAAGGCCGTGGCCGGTCACTGAGCCCGAACCGGCTCCGGCGGCGCTTCGATCAGGCGGCCATCTTCCGGCAGCTCTCGGCGCAGCGGCGGCACTGCTCGACGCAATGCTGCATGTCGCCTACCTGCTCGCAGCTTCGGGCGCAGTCCTCGCAGACGTCGGCGCACTCGGCGCAGGTGTGCTTGTGATGCCTCGTCCCGATCAGCATGAAGTGCGCCGACGTCCGGCACATCTCGGCGCAGGCCAGCATCAGGCGGAAGTGCTCGGGCTCGACGTGCTTGCCGCCCGCCGGGAGGCAGTGGTTCGAGGCCATGCCGAGGCAGGTCTGATAGCAGCGAAGACATTCGTCGATGCAGGACTGCATCTCGCTCGACATATTGCCCATGTGAAGCTCCTTTATGTTAGACAAAAAGAGACGAGCATCAGCACTGGGTGACAATATGCCTCCAGTATTGCCCTGCTCATTCTGTCAACTCAGGCCGCTATAGTTCGTTCTAATAAATTCCTTTCTTCTTGGCCGGGATTTTTAATCCGTCCGCCGGCGCCTACTCCGCCGCCTCGCGGTAAGCGGGTCGTTCGGCCGGGGAGCCACTCGCCGGCGTCTCGGCGGCCGTGGACAGGCCCCATCCCTTCACGAGTCCGTAGACGGCGGGGATCACCACGAGCGTCAGCACGGTCGAGGACACCATCCCGCCGATCATCGGCACGGCGATGCGCTGCATGACCTCGGAGCCGGCGCCCGTGCTCCACAGGATCGGAATGAGGCCCGCCATGATGGCGGTCACCGTCATCATCTTCGGGCGCACCCGCTCGACCGCGCCGACCATGATCGCCCGCCGCAGATCCTCGCGGGACAGGGGCCGCCCCTCGCGTGCGCAAGCGGCCCGGACCTCGTCGAGGGCATGGTCGAGGTAGACCAGCATGATCACCCCGGTCTCGGCCGCGACGCCGGCGAGCGCGATGAAGCCCACCGCCACCGCCACCGACATGTTGAAGCCCATCCACCACATCAGCCAGATGCCGCCGACCAGGGCGAACGGCAGCGACAGCATGACGATGAGCGTCTCGGTCAGGCGGCGGAAGTTGATGAACAGCAGCAGGAACACGACGAGCAGCGTCAGCGGCACTACCACCGTCATGCGCGCCGCGGCCCGCTCCAGGTACTCGTACTGACCGCTCCACTGCAGGGTCGTGCCCTGTGGGAGTTTGACCTCGCTGTCGACCGCGGCCCGCGCGTCGGCGACGTAGCCGCCCAGGTCGCGCCCATTGATGTCGACGAAGATGTAGACCGCAAGCTGTCCGTTCTCCGTGCGGATCGAGGTCGGGCCCCGGGTGAGTTCGACCTTGGCGACCTCGCGCAACGGCACCGTGCCCCCGGCCGGGAGTGGCACCTGCACCTCGTCGGCGATGGCCCGCGGATCGGACCGGAAGGCCCGGGGGTAGCGGACGTTGACGGTGTAGCGTTCGCGTCCCTCGACGGTGTTCGTCACGCTCTGGCCGCCAAGCGCCGTGGCGATGACGTCCTGCACGTCCCCGACCATCAGCCCGTAGCGCCCGAGCGCCTCCCGGTCCGGCGTGATGTCGAGGAAGTAGCCGCCGATGACCCGTTCCGCGTAGGCGCTGGACGTGCCCGGCACGTTGCGCACCACCGCCTCGACCTGGCGGGCGACCCCTTCCATCTCCTTCAGGTCCGTTCCTAGCACCTTGATGCCGACCGGGGTGCGGATGCCGGTCGAGAGCATGTCGATTCGGGCGCGGATCGGCTGCGTCCAGGCATTCGACACGCCCGGGAACTGCAGCGCCTTGTCCATCTCGGCCTTGAGGCTCGCCAGCGTCACGCCCGGCCGCCACTCGGACGGCGGCTTCAGCGCGATGACCGTTTCGAACATCTCCATCGGCGCCGGGTCGGTCGCGGTGTTGGCGCGGCCCGCCTTGCCGTAGACTGAGGCCACCTCCGGGAATGATTTTATGATGCGGTCCTGGGTTGCGAGGAGCTCGCCGGCCTTGGTCACCGACAGGCCCGGCAGGGTGGTCGGCATGTACATCAGCGTGCCCTCGTTGAGGTCGGGCATGAACTCCGAGCCGAGCTGACGGGCCGGCCAGACGGTCGCCGCGAGGACGCCTAGGGCGAGCAGGACGGTTAGGACCCGCGCCCGCAGCACGCCCGCGATCAGCGGCCGGTAGAGCCAGATCAGGAGCCGGTTCAGCGGGTTCCTGTGCTCCGGGATGATCCGGCCCCGCACGAACAGCACCATCAGCGCGGGGACCAAAGTCACCGACAGGATCGCGGCCGCCGCCATGGCGAAGGTCTTGGTGAAGGCCAGCGGACCGAACAGGCGGCCCTCCTGGCTCTCCAGGGTGAAGATGGGCAGGAAGCTGACCGTGATGATGAGGAGCGAGAAGAACAGGGACGGGCCGACCTCGGACGCCGCCTCGACCAGGATCTCGACCCGGGGCTTGTCCGGTGGCGCCCGTTCCAGGTGCTTGTGGGCGTTCTCGATCATCACGATGGCCGCGTCGATCATGGCGCCGACCGCGATGGCGATGCCGCCCAGGCTCATGATGTTGGCGCCGAGACCCAGGGCTCGCATGCCGACGAACGCCATCAGGATCCCGACCGGCAGCATCAGGATGGCGACGAGCGCGCTCCTCACATGCAGCAGGAAGACGATGCAGACGAGCGAGACGACGACGCTCTCCTCGACCAGCGTGTGCCGCAGGGTGTCGATGGCCGCGTCGATGAGCTGGGAGCGGTCGTAGACCGGCAGGATCTCGGTGCCCGCGGGAAGGCTTTTCGCCACCTCCGCGAGCTTCGCCTTAACACCCTCGATGACGTTCAGCGCGTTCGCGCCGAAGCGCTGCAGGACGATGCCGCCGGCGACCTCGCCCTCGCCGTTCATCTCGGTGATGCCGCGACGCTCGTCCGGTCCGAGCTCGACCCGGGCGACGTCGCGCACCCGCAGCGGCGTGCCGCCCGCGGTCTTGAGGACGATGTTCTCGATGTCGGCGACGCCCCTCAGGTAGCCGCGCCCGCGGACCATGAACTCGAACTCGGAGAGCTCGACCGTGCGGCCGCCGACGTCGGCGTTGCTCGACCGGATCGCGTCCCTGAGCTTGTTGAGGGAGATGCCCTGCGCGCGTAGCCGGTTCGGGTCGACCACGACGTTGTACTGCTTCACGAAGCCGCCGACGCCGGCGACCTCGGCGACGCCCTCTGCCCGCGAGGCCCCGAACCGGACCACCCAGTCTTGCAGGGAGCGAAGCTCGGCGAGCGTCCGTTCCTTGGCCACCACCACGTACTGGTAGACCCAGCCCACGCCCGTTGCGTCGGGGCCCAGCGTCGGGGTCACGCCCGCCGGCAGGCGGCTCGCCGCCGCGTTGAGGTACTCCAGCACCCGCGAGCGGCCCCAGTACGGGTCGGTGCCGTCCTCGAAGATGACATAGACGAACGACACCCCGAAGAAGGAGAAGCCGCGCACCACCTTGGCCTTCGGCACCGTCAGCATGGCGGTGGTCAGGGGATAGGTGACCTGATCCTCCACGACCTGGGGGGCCTGCCCCGGGTACTCCGTGTAGACGATGGCCTGCACGTCCGAGAGGTCGGGGATGGCGTCGAGCGGCAGGGTCCGCAGCGACAGGACGCCTGCCGCGACGGCGAACACGGTGCCCACCAGCACCAGTACGAGGTTGCGGGCCGACCATCCGATGAGGCGCGCGATCATGGCGTCGCTCCCGCGTCGGCGGCCAGGCGGTCGTCCTTGGGAGGCGCCAGGCCTTGCAGTGCCGCCTTCAGGTTGCTCTCAGCGTCGATGAGGAAGTTGGCCGAGGTCACCACCCGGTCGCCGGTCGAGACGCCGTCGCGGATCTCGGTGTAGCCGCCGCCATGTACGCCGACCTTCACGGCCTTGGGCTCGAAGCGACCCTCGCCGCGGTCGATCAGCACGACCTGTCGCTCGCCGGTGTCGATGACGGCGTCGTCGGGCACGGCCACGACCGGCATGGCGTCCCCCGTCGCGATCTCGACGTCGGCGTACATGTCGGGCAGCAAGGTGCCGTCCGGGTTCGGGAGCTCGATGCGCACCCGCGTGGCCCGGGTCTCCGGATTCACCTGCGGGTAGATCACCCCGACCTTGCCGGTGAAGGTGCGGCCCGGGGCCGAGCGTAGGCGGATCGTGGCGGTTTGCCCGACGCGGACGTTGGCGAGGTCGCGCTCGGGCACGTCGGCCAGCACCCACATGGTGGAGATGTCGCCGATCCGGAACAGGGTATCCCCGGCCGCGGCCTTCATGCCCTCAATGGCGGTCCGTTGCAGGACGATGCCGTCCCGGGCCGAGGACCAGGTGATGGCCATCGGCACGTTCCGGGTGCGCTCCATCTCGTCGATCACGGCCTCGGAGACGTTCAGGTTCCGTAGGCGCCGCCTCGCGCCGTCGAAGCCCGGGTTGGCGATGAGCTGGGCCGCCGCGGCGTTGATCTCGGGCGAGTAGACGTGGACCAGCGCCTGTCCCTTGCGGACGCGGTCGCCGGTGGTGACGTTCTCGACGTGGTCGACGTAGGCGTCCGAGCGTGTCGCGATGACCGTCACCCGCCGCTCGTCGAGGGCGACGGTGCCCGGGACGCGCACGGGCTGCGCCACCACCCGCCGCTCGACGACCTCGGTCCGCACGCCGGTGCGCTGGACCTTGCCGGGCGAGACGGTGACGACATTGCCGTCGCTGTCCTCGCCCTCGTAGACGGGGATGTAGTCCATCCCCATCGAATCCTTCTTGGGCGTGGCCGAGGTGTCCGGCAGGCCCATCGGGTTGCGGTAGTAGCGTATGGGCCGGGCGCCCGCGGCGGCCTTCGCGTCCCCGGCCTTCCCCATGTCCTGGGCGGCCATGTCGTGCCCGGCCATCCCCTGCCCGGCCATCCCCTGCCCGGCCATGTCGGCGGGCATGGCCTCGTCCGCATCCGGCGCGTCGAAGCGCACGTCCTCGCTGGCGTGGACCGCCCGGAACTCCCGGCCATCCGCGGTCGCCATCGGCGAAAGCGAGTAGACCGGCTTCCCGTCCGGGTCCTGGTAGTAGACCACCGGTCCGGTCGCCTTCGCGGAGGCCCTAGCCTGCGCGGCCGGCATGGGGCCCGGAGACCACCGGGCGAACTCCGTCCGGGCGCGCTCGGCGAGCGCCGGCACGGGGTTCTCCCCATGCCCCGCGACATAGCCGGCGCCCCCCGCCGCGAGTGCGGCGAGGGTCCCGGCGAACCAGGCCGCGCGGCTCACTTGACGGCCTTGAAGACCAGCTTGTCCTCGACCGTGCCGGTCTCGCCCTGGACCTTGGCCCCGAGCGACAGGCGCCAGCCGCCGGCCATCGTGAGCTTCGCCTTGAAGCGATAGACGCCCGGTTCGGTCGTGGGGAGTTGCTCGATCTTCGAGGTCATCTCGTCCATGCTGTCGGGCGCCATGTCGATGCGCTTGGCGAAGATCACGGCGTCGGGAACTGGCTTGCCGCTGCGCTTATCGAGAAGGCGCACCGACAGGACAGCCTCGCCGACCTTGGCCTCCTGCTGCACGAGCTCGAAGCGGTAGTCCTTGGTGTCGGCGAATGCCGGGAACGCGGTCGCCGACAGGGCGGCACCGAGCAGCGCCGCCGAGACGGCGCGCGAAAAAGTCTTCTGGGTCACGGGGGATGTCTCCTGAACGACGGGAAGGGACGCGTGGTCATGCGTCACCGTGCCGGCGCATGCGGCGCCGGCGTCATCGGTTCAGGCTCGGGGGGGCTCGGGTAGCGGCGTCCCATGCACGCTCGCGAAGGACCCCGAGGCGGGCCAGGACAGTGTCGCACGGGACGCGACGGGAGCCGGGACGGCGACCGTCCCCGGCAGCAGGGACACGGCGCTTGCGAAGCACAGGGCCATCAGCGGGCAGCCCTTGGTGCAGTCGGGCTTCTTCGCCGTTTCCTTCGGGCAGCAGGGCATGTCGTCCATGGCCATCTCGGCCATGTCCATCGCACCCATTACGGCATGATCCATGACCATGCCGTGGTGAACGACCGGCATCGAGGCCGCGGCCTCGTGAGCGATGGACGCGTGCATGCCCACAGTGGCCGCGGGAGCGGTCACCGGCGTCAGGGCGAGGCTGAGAACCGCCAGCAGCGGCAACAGTCGCCTAAGGGCAAGCCGAAGGGTCACGGATGCAGGATGCCAAATTCTACGGTCGGGCGAAAGCCCGTTCCGAATTCCTCGAACGACGCAGGACCAGGTTGGTTGCAAGCACCCGTCAGGCGAGCACCGCCGGGAAGCCGGCCGCAACGATGGCTCCGGCGATCCGGTCGGCCGGGCCGGCGGCATCGGACACGGTCACGAGCTTGGCACCGAGGTCCACATCCACCCGGGCTCCAGGCTCGATGCCAAGCACCGCGCGGGTCACGGACTTGGCGCATCCGCCGCATCCCATTTTGTCGACCTTGTAACGGAGCATGACGCTCTTCCTTCGATAACGTCACGCCGGGATGGGGCTTCCCATAGTGGTAAGGTCAAGGGTCGCCGGCCGATGTCCTCTCACGCTTGCCCGAATGCTTGAACGATGCCCCCGACGGCGCGAGCGGCGGCATCTGGCGGGCATCCAATTCCGTGAACCCAGGTGGATCGGGGAACGGGCCGGCGCTTAGCGTACGCGCCACAGCAACAGGGCGAGCACTACGTTGCCCAGGGCAAGAACGGTCAGGACGGTATAGGTCGCATCGGCTCCGCCATGTGTCAGCACGACGGCCCCGAGGGATGGCGCGAGCGCCTGCGCCACCAGGCCCGGACGTGCCAACAGGCCGACGAGCGCGGCGTAGCGTTCCGGACCGAACAGGGCCAGGGGCACCGTACCCCGTGCAATCGAGTAGATCCCGTTGCCGGCCCCGTAGAGGACCAGCGCCAGCCCGACCAAGGGTAGGCCGGCCGCCAGCATCGTGACCCCAAGGACCACCAGGATCATGGCGGCGGTCAGGGTCCAGAGTGGGTGATGCCGGCCCTTCCCGGCCATCTCGACGATGCGCGCCCCCACCTGCGACGGTCCGATCAGGGCGCCGTAAGCGACGGCCGAGGCCAGCGCGACGCCACGGGCCTGCAGCAGGGTGATGAGGTGCACCGACACCATGGCCATCACCGTGCCCCCGAGGGTCAGCACCCCCGTCATGAGGAGGAAGGCACGGTGTTCCCGACCATGGAGACGAATGACGGGGCTCGGGCCTGCGGGTCGCGTGACCGGGTGTGCGGGCGGGCGGGGGATCGCGAGCAGGACGAGCGGCAGCGTGACCGAAAGATGCAACCCGGCATAGGCGAGGCAGGTCCCGCGCCAGCCGACCCGTTCGACGAGGAAGGCCGAGAGCGGCCAGCACACCGTGCTGGCGAAACCGCCCCACAGGGTCAGGGTCGTGATGGCGGACCTTGCCTCGGCGCCGTAGAGGCGTCCGAGCGTGGCGAAGGCGGGATCGTACAACCCGGTGCCCATGCCGAGGCCGACGAGAAGCCAGGCCGCCAGATAAGCCGTGAGGTTCGGGGCCAGGGCGAGGCCCGTGAGGCCCAGCGCCAGGGCGATGGCGGCGAAGGCCAGCACCGGCCGCCCGCCATGCTCCCCTATGAAGGCTCCCACCCGCGGCGAGACGAGGCCCGCGACGAGGAGGCTGGCCGACAGCCCTCCGATGACCCAGCCGAGGGGCCATCCCGTATCCTTCGACATCGGCGCGGCCAGCACCGACAGCAGGTAGAACGAGGAGCCTCAGGTCAGGATCTGGATGACGCCCAGGGCCGAGATCACGGGCCATCGACGCGTCGGGGGCATCGCCGCGCTACCGAGCCCCGAGTAGGGGCAGCCACAGTGCCAGGGCCGCCAGGGTGACGAGCAACACCGGCGGGGTGATCACGAGGCCGACCCGCATGTACTGACCCCAGGTGATGGGCTGGCCCTTGGTATCTAG
Organism: Methylobacterium sp. WL18; assembly: GCF_008040015.1. Lineage (NCBI taxonomy): Bacteria > Pseudomonadati > Pseudomonadota > Alphaproteobacteria > Hyphomicrobiales > Methylobacteriaceae > Methylobacterium > Methylobacterium sp. WL18. Next base: position 14,394 of record NZ_VRVD01000020.1, read on the forward strand.
GACGTGGAGCCAGAGCAGGGTCGCCAGACTCCCGATGGGCGTGAACTTCGGTCCGAGGTCGCAGCCGATGACGTTGGCGTAGACCATGAGCTCGCGCATCAGGGGCGACAGGTCCGGTGCCTGCTGGATCGAGAGCGCCCCCACCAGCACGCTCGGCATGTTGTTCATGACCGAGGACAGGATGGCTGCGGCGACCCCCGTACCGATGGTGGCCACGAACGGTCCGTGGCCCGAAAGCCAGACGAGGCCTTGCGCCAGGTAGTCGGTCAGGCCGGCGTTCTTCAGCCCGTAGACGACGAGGTACATGCCGAGGCTGAACAGCACGATCTGCCAGGGGGCACCGGCGAGCACCTTGCGGATCGGGATGACGCGGCTCCTGTTCGCAAGCACCAGCAGCACCACGGCGCCGGCGCAGGTGACCGCCGATACCGGCACGGCGAACGGCGCGGTCACGAAGTAGGCCACCAGCAGCAGGGCCAGGAGTGGAAAGGCCGCCTTGAACACTAGCGGGTCCTTGATCGCGTGCGGCGGCGCTTCGAGCTCGGCCACGGGGTACGTGGCCGGAAGGTCGCGCTGGTAGAACAGCCACAGCACCACCAGGGTCGCCGCGAGCGAGACGAGGTTCACCGGCACCATCACGACCGCGTAGCGGCTGAACGAGATGTCGAAGAAGTTCGCCGAGACGATGTTGACGAGGTTCGAGATCACCAGCGGCAGGCTGGTCGAGTCCGCCACGAACCCACAGGCGACGATGAAGGCCAGGGCTGCCGCGGGCTTGAAGTCGAGTCTCAGCAGGATGGCCAACACGATGGGGGTGAGCAGCAGGGCCGCGCCGTCGTTGGCGAACACCGCGGCAATCGCCGCCCCCAGCAGGATCACCAGCGGAAACAGCAGGCGCCCCCGTCCGCCGCCCCACCGGGCGATGTGCAGCGCCGCCCAGTGGAAGAAGCCCGCCTCGTCGAGGAGCAGCGAGATGATGATCAACGCCACGAACGTGAAGGTGGCATCCCAGACGATGTGCCAGACCACCGGGATGTCGCCGGGGTGGATCACCCCGGTGGCCAGGGCGACGGCGGCCCCTGTCAGGGCGCTCCATCCGATCCCAAAGCCCTTCGGCTGCCAAATGACGAAGACGAGGGTGACGACGAAGATGGCGAGCGCGAGCATCGGACCGATTCTCGTTTTTGATTTTGTGAGGCGATCAGGCGGTGGCGACGCGGCGCCCGTGCTCGTCGACGACGCGCCCGCCGTCCTCCTCGACGAATTCGCCCTGCTGGGCAGGCAGGAGGTCGAGGACCGCCTCGGAGGGCCGGCATAGGGCGACGCCCTGAGGGGTGACGACCAACGGGCGGTTCAGCAGGATCGGGTGCGCGGCGATGGCATCGAGAAGCCGGTCGTCCGTCAGGCTCGGGTCCGCGAGCCCGAGCTCGGCGTAGGGCGTGCCTTTCTCGCGCAGGAGATCGCGCACCGTCATGCCGGCACGCTCGGCGAGTTGGCGCACCAGGGTCCGGTTAGGGGGCGTCTTCAGATACTCGATCACATGCGGCTCGATGCCGGCGTTGCGGATGAGGGCCAGGGTGTTGCGGGACGTGCCGCAATCCGGGTTGTGGTAGATCACGACGTCCATCAGGCGGTCTCCTCGCAGCAGGCGGACAGGGCGGCGACGGCCGGGGCGCAGACCTCCGGGCGGCCCTGGCAGCAATCGCGCATCAGGAACTGGATGAGCTCCGAGAGGTCCGGGTAGGCGGCGCTGTAGATGATCGACCGGCCCTCGCGCCGGGAGGTGACCAGGCCGGAATGGCTGAGTTCCTTCAGGTGGAACGACAGGTTGGTGCCGGACACGCCGACCGCCTCGGCCAGCATGCCGGCCGCCATCCCGTCAGGCCCCGCGGTGACGAGCCGGCGCACGATGTGCAGCCGATGCTCCTGGCCAAGGGCCGCGAAGGCAGCGACGGCTTGCCGTTCGTCCATCATGATGTCAATATCTCAACCATCATTGAAACGTAGAGGATAGACGTTCCTTGGACAAGCCTCGACAGCCCTTCGCCGACGGCCTGCCGAACCTGAGCGAGGGGCACTTCGAAGTCCCGACGGCCGCCGGCCTGCAGGTGGCGACGCCGTTCGCCCACGCCCCGCGCTTCCTGATCCTCTACGGGTCGCTCCGGGAGCGCTCGTTCAGCCGCTTCCTCGCCTACGAGGCCGCGCGCCTGCTCGAGGCGATGGGCGGCGAGGTCCGCATCTACGACGCGCACGGCCTGCCGCTGCCCGACGACGCCACGGCCGATCACCCCAAGGTCCAGGAACTCCGCAACCTCTCGCTCTGGTCGGAAGGGCACGTCTGGGTCAGCCCGGAGCGACACGGGGCCATGACCGGGGTGATGAAGAGCCAGATCGATTGGCTGCCCCTGTCCGAGGGGTCCGTGCGACCGACGCAAGGCAGGACGCTGGCCGTGATGCAGGTCTCGGGCGGCTCGCAGTCCTTCAACGCCGTCAACGGCCTACGCGTGCTCGGGCGCTGGATGCGGATGGTCACCATCCCGAACCAGTCGTCGGTGCCGATGGCCTACAAGGAGTTCGACGAGGCCGGCCGGATGAAACCCGGGCCGCTCTACGACCGGGTCGTCGATGTCTGCGAGGAACTGATGAAGTTCACGCTCCTGACCCGCGAGCGATCCGACTACCTCGTGGACCGCTACTCGGAACGCAAGGAGCGGGAACCGGATCGGCTCAAGGCCGTCGCCGCCGACATCGGGTTCCAGGCCCGGCCGGCATGAGGATCAACGGCCTGGTGGAGATCGGGCGGAGGCGCAGCGGCATGGACACGGGTCTCCCGCGCTGGCAGCCCGACCAACGCTGATGCCTGCCGGTCCGTAGGCGGACCGCGCACCCATGGCCGGCTATCGCATCCGTTGGCCTATCCGGCGCTCCGATGCCCGGAACGGCCCGGGACGGTCCAGGTCAGGCAGCCCGCCCCGCCGCGCCGACGCCGACATGGCTGACGCTCCAGTGCTCAAGGTGCTTGTAGACGATGACCTTGTTCGCGAGCTGGGCACCGTGCCGGCCGCAGAAGCCTTCGAGCTGCTCGCGGGTGCCGATCAGCTCGACGCACATGGTCAGCTCGGGGTTGAGCGACTCGGCCCCGTCGTCCTGGATCGGCCCGTGGTTGCTGTAGCCGTGTTGGGACTGGTGGGCGACGGCGTTCATGAGGCCCTCCGCCTTGGCCTGGGCGACGAGCTCCCGATAGAGCGGCCTGCCGCCGGAAAACCATCCGGTCCGACCGGTGCCCGCCCGGTCCCGGGGCCTCATGTAGATCCGGATCATGCCGGTCTCGGTCGCGACGACGCGATGCGAAGCGTTCATGTCGGCTCCTTCAATGGACGGTGGACGAGGGGGCGGGCCGGGGCCCGACGGCCGGCGCGCGCCCCGACCGCGCCTCGCGTAAGGTCGCGCCGCCGGCGAGGCCTGTCGCCGCCTTCGGGACGGCGATGCGCTGCGACAGGTAGATGCCGTTGTGGCCCGAGCAGAGGTAGGCGAGGAAGCAGGCCACCGCGAGGTAGACCCCGTGCGTCGCGCCGAAAAGCTCGATGCCCATCAGAGTGCAGGCGAGCGGCGTGTTGGCGGCGCCCGCGAAGACCGCGACGAACCCCAGCGCCGCGAACAGGTCCACCGGCGCGCCGAGCAATCCGGCCAGGGCGTTCCCGAGCGCGGCCCCGATGAAGAACAGGGGGGTGACCTCGCCGCCCTTGAACCCGGCGCTGAGGGTCACGACCGTGAACAGGATCTTCAGGGCCCAGCTCCAGGGGTGCACGTCCGGACCGAAGAAGGTGTTGATGGTCATCCCGCCGGGGTCGGCCGCCGAGACGCCGAGCCCGACGTAGTCGCGCGTCCCGAAGGCGTAGACGAGGCCGATCACGGCCAGTCCGCCGATCACCGGGCGAAGCGGTCCGTACGGGACCAAGCGCTTGAGCCACCCGCCGAGGAGGTGGTTGGCCTCCGCGAACAGCAACCCGACGAGGCCGAACGCGAAGCCGGCGACGGCGACCTTGACGAGAAGCAGCGGATCGACGGTCAGGGCCTTCGCGCCGCCGGCGAGGAAGTCCACGTGGTAGAAGCCGTGGTGGATGCCCCAGGCCTGGCAGGTCCAGTCCCCGACGACCGCGGCGAGGAGGCAGGGCACCAGCGCGGCGTACTCGACTCGACCGACTGCGAGCACCTCCAACGCGAACACGGCGCCGGCGATGGGCGTGCCGAAGACGGCTCCGAAGCCGGCGGCGATGCCCGCCATCAGGAACACCCGCACCCCGGGAGCGTCGACCCCGAACATCCTACCGAACGCGCTGGCGAGGCTGCCGCCCATCTGGACGGCGGTACCCTCGCGGCCGGCCGATCCGCCGAACAAGTGCGTGACGATGGTGCCGAGGAAGATCAGGGGCGCCATCCGGAGCGGCACGCCCCCGTCGGGATCGTGGATCTCCTCGACGATGAGGTTATTGCCGGCCTCCACGCTCTTCCCGAACACAAGGTAGAGCAGGCCTACGGCGAAACCGCCGACGGGAAGCAGGAACAGCAGCCAGGGATGGTCGAAGCGCGCCCGGGTGGCCTCGTCGAGGCTCCACAGAAAGGCGGCGCAGAGGGTCCCCACGGCGACGGCCATCGGCACCAGGATGGCCGACCAGCGCGCCACCGAGATGGCGTGCGACCGGCGTGTCCGCAGGAAGCCGGCGAGATCGAGGTCGTGAAACAGGTTTTGGAACGACGCGCGCATGAGTCCTCCAATTCGCAAAAGCGCGAAAAGTAGGAGTCATCAGCCGCATCAGGGATCGGCGGTTCGGCTCAAGGCCCGGCAGACACCATTACCGTGGGAGGCTTATTCGCGATTGCCTCCCGGTGGTCAATCCCGGGGGATCGATGAAGGTCGGATGCGACGAAATCCGTGAACGGGTCGGCCGGCGGTGATAGGAGCGGGCGGGCCGACCCCGGGGACCCATTCATGACCATCTCGTGGCTCGGTGCCCTGATCACCTTCCAGGTGACCTTCACCGAACTCTTTATCGCCGCCTCGGTGATGCTGACCGGCGCCTACCGGTTCGGATGCACGCTGATGGGTATCGAGCTGTTCGGCGCGACCCATGGGGTCTACCTCGCGGTGGCCTGCTTCCTAGCCTACCTCTGCTCGGGCCATAACGGGATCTACCTACCCCAGCGCATCGCCGTGCCGAAGGCGGCGCAGGGCCTCGCCGGCGGCGCGACCCTGCGCGATGCTCGGACGGCCCGCGCGCCGGCCGTTCAGCCCCAGCCTACCTCTTAGCATTCCGGTCACTGAAGGAGCCGTCATGACCTCGTCGCATCGCGTCGTCGCCACCGAGGGCGACGTCGCCGCCTTCTTGTGGTTCGATGGCGGCATGTCCTGCGTCGTCACCGGACGCACCGACGAGGCCCGGCTGCCAACCATCGCGCAGGCGGTCGATGAGCAGGTCCGTGGCCTCGCGCCGGATCGGCGGCAGCCGTGACCCTCGACCAACTTCGCATCTTCGTGGCGGTGGCCGAGCGGCAGCACGTGACCCGAGCCGCCGAGGCGCTGAACCTCGTCCAATCGGCGGTCAGCACGGCGATCGCCAATATCGAGGGGCGGCACGCGACGAAGCTGTTTCACCGGGTCGGCCGTGGGATCGAGCTGACCGAGGCGGGGCGCGTGTTCCTCATCGAGGCTCGCGCGGTGCTCGCCCGGGCGGAAGCCGCCGAACTGGTGCTCGCCGACCTCAGCGGCCTGCGACGGGGGACGCTGACGCTCTACGCCAGCCAGACCATCGCCAGCGACTGGCTGCCGCGCCACCTCGTCGCCTTCCGCCGGGCCTATCCCGAGATCGCCGTTCGCTTGGCCGTGGGCAATACCGCCGATGCCGCCGACGCGGTGCGCGCGGGGACGGCCGAACTCGGCTTCGTCGAGGGGGCGTTGGACGACCCGACGCTTACGAGCACCACCATCGCGCGGGACCAACTCGTCCTCGTGGTCGCCCCAACACATCCCTTCACAGGGGTGACCGCGCTCGCACCCGAGGACCTCGCCGGGGCCGATTGGGTGCTGCGCGAGGCGGGATCGGGAACCCGCTCGGCCTTCGAGGCAGCGCTCACGGAGGCCGGTCTGGCCGTGGCCCGGCTCCGGGTCACGCTCGAACTGCCTTCCAACGAGGCGGTCCGCGCCGCCGTCGAGGCCGGAGGCGGGGCCGCCGTTCTGTCCGAGACCGTAGTGGCAGCTGCGCTTCGGGCCGGAACGCTGGTGCGGGCGGCGTTTGCCCTGCCGAGCCGTCCGTTCCGGGTGCTGCGCCACAAGGAGCGCTACCGCAGCCGGGCCGCCGACGCGCTGCTCGACCTGATCGAGGAGGCGGCTGCCGGATGAGGGAACCTGCGAAGCCCGTTCCCCCCGACGACCCGCGGGTCAGGCTCGCCGAGGACCGCACGGTGCTGGCAGCCGAGCGCACCTTCGTGGCGTGGCTTCGCACCGGGCTCGCCTTCCTCGGCGTCGGCCTGGCCGCGCAGCGCTTCCTGCGAGAGGTGCTGGCGGTCTGGCCACTGAAGGTGCTGTCGCTCACGCTGATCGCCTGTGCGCTCGCCTCGTTCGCCGGCGCCGCATGGCGGGACCGAGCGATCCGGGCGCGACTCGCCCATGCCGAGATCCCGATGATGCCGCGCATCCTCACCATCGGGGTTGCGGCCCTGCTCATCGCGATCTCGGGCCTCGCGGCTACCGCCCTGCTCTGGGCGTGAGGTCAGGCCACCGTGACCCGTACCCGGTGCCAGGCGGCGCTGAGGTAGCCCTTGTAGTTCCAGGTGTCGTCGGGCGCGGCCGGCTGGGTCTGGCCGGCGGAATCCCAGGCCCGCACCGCGAGTTCGTGCTCGCCGGTCGTCAGCTCGCGCTCGATCTCCCAGAACGTCCAGGCGTAGGGCGCGTCGGCGTCGCGGTCGATCCGGGCCTGCGCCCAGCTGCGACCGCCATCCGTCGAGACATCGACGCGGGCGACCGCGCGGTCGCTGGCGATTGCGTAGCCGCGGATCGCTTGCCGGCCGGCCTTCAACGCTGCGCCGCGGGCGGGCTCGCAGATCGCGCTGTTGAGCGGCATCGCCTCGATGGTGATGCCGTGGTCGGGGTCCGCGGTCTCGGCGGTCACGTCGGGCGGAAACAGCTTGTAGTCGTCGGCCTGCATCGGGTTGTCGGAGGGGTGATCCTGCACCGTGATGCGGGCGAGCCATTTCGGGCTGCGGATGCCGGCAAAGCCCGGCACCACCACGCGCAACGGATGGCCGTGCTCGGGGGCGAGAGGCTCGCCGTTCATCGCGAAGGCAAGCAGCGTCTCGGTGGCCAGCGCCTTGGCGAGCGGGATCGAGGCGCCGAAGCGCGTGTCCGTGTCCGCGATCCGGTCGTGGCTCTCGAAGGCGACGTGACGTGCGCCCCCCGCGTCGAGGCCGGCCGCGCGCAGCACCTCGGCGAGGCGCACGCCGGTCCATTCCGCGTTGCCGATGGCGCCGGCCGCCCACGGGTCACCGGAGACCGGCGCCACCGCCAACATGTCGGCCCGGCGGTTGCCGGCGCATTGCATCACCGCCGTGACGGTGACGTGCGCGAAGCGTGCCTTCAGATCGGCGACGGACAGTTCGAGCGGCGTCACGACCATCCCGTCGACGGTCAGGCGGTAGCCGTCGGCGTCGAGGTCCGGGATGTCGCCGTGGCTGCGGACGTAGAAGTCGGCCTGATCGGTGAGGAAGGCGGCGCGTAGGCGATCGAGCGGCGGCTCGGCGTTGTAGGGCGCCTTGCCGTGGACGATGAGGCGGTCCTTGCGCTGGAACAGGCCGAGCATGGGGTCTTTGTCCTGCGTTCGTGACGTGTCGACGACGAGAACGCGCCGGGGGTGATAAGGCCCCCGGTGCGCGTCGCCTCAGGGCTTCATCGTCGAGATGACCGCGTTCTTCGCCCGGTCCACCACGGCGACACTGAGGTCGCGGTTGAGGACGTAGGCGTGGGCGTTGTCGGCCGAGAACGCGATCGCCTGGCGCGGCTCGTTCAGGCCGGTCACCGTGGCGACGACCTTGAGGGTGCCGGTGTCGATCACCGAGAGCGAGTTGTCCTTGAGGTTGCCCGAATAGACGAAGTGCCCGTCCGGGGTCAGCGCGGCGCCGTAGGGGTCCTTGCCCACTGCCACCTCGGAGGTGACCTTACGGGCGGCGACATCGACCACGCCGATGGTGTTGCGGCCGCTGTTGGCGGCAAACAGCGTCTTACCGTCCTTGGTGATCGAGATGGCGCGCAGCTTGTCGAACCCGGCGATCTCGCCGGTGATCTTGTTGGTGGCGGTATCGACCAACGTGATCTTGTCGCCGAGGAAGTTCGTCACGAACACGGTCTTGCCGTCCGGCGACAGCTTCACGCCCTGGCGCGGCTGCGCGAAGCCGGGGATCACGGCCTCGGCGAGCATGGTCTTGGTGTCGAACACGGTCAGCGTGCTCGCGGCCTCGTTGTTGACGTAGAGCTTGGTCCCGTCGGCCGAGAGCACCGTACCGAACGCGCCGGGGCCCGCGGCGAGAACGCCGGCCTCCTTGCCGGTGGCGGTCTCGTAGACCGTGATCCGGCCGGTGCCGCTGTCGGAGACGTAGAAGCGGGCGCCGTCCGGTGCGAACACGATGTTGCGCGGCGTGACGAAGCCGTCGAGGCGGCGCAGCACCGTGCCCTTGGCGACGTCGTAGACGACGACGGCGCTCTCCTCGCTGTTCGACACAGCGGCGACGGTCCCGGCGGCGTTCAGCGCCAGCGCGTTATTCTTGATCGCGCCGTCGAAGCCGGCGGCGAACCCGGGCTGGGCCTGGGCTAGGAGCAAGGCGGCTCCGGTGAGGAGGGTGCGGAGGCTGGTGCGGATATGGGTCATGAAGCGGGTCTCTCGGGCATGCGCGCTCGTTCGGCGGCCGGGGCCTGCCGTGAGGGCTGGTTCGAAATCGGAAATCCGTGGTGTAAGGCCGGGCCGGCCGTGCATCGCCCTGAGGAGACGCCGGAAGGCGCAGATTATTCCCCGAGGCCGGCGAAAAAAACGCGGCGGCCTCGGGACTCGGGGGGGGTCAGGGCGTTGGCTTCAACGCCGTGAGGTAATCGATGATGGTTTGCACGTCGGCCTGATCGACGGGCGCCTTGTAGACGTGGACCATCTTGTTCACGGTCTCGGTCCACTGCGCCTTCGTGAGCTTGGGTTGGGTCAGCACCATCCCGGCCGAGTGGCAGGCGAGGCAGTTGTTGTTGACGGCCTCGGCCCCCGGTCCGTCGGGGAAGATCCGGTCGGAGGTCGGCATCACGATTGATTGCGAGGTGAAGCGCATCGGCTCGGGAGCCGGGGCGGCGAGCGCCACCAGGGGAGACAGTATGAGCGCGGCGATGAGGGCCGCAGGGCGGATCGGGTGCATGGCTGGTCTCCTCAAGCGGCCTGAAAGGACACGGCCTCGATGCCGTTCTGCATGAAGCCGGCGCCGTTCCAGACCCGGTCCATGGGCTGCGCGACGCCGTTGGTATTGGTGCAGCGGACCCTGACCGTGTGGGTGCCGGCGGCCAGCGCCGGAAGGCTGCCGTCGAAGCGGCGGAAGCTGTAGGGGCCCTCGTCGGCGCCGAGTTGCGCCGGAAACCACGTCGCTCCGCCGTCTCCGGAGAACTCGACCGCCTTTACCCCGCAATCGCCGCCGAAAGCGATGCCGCGGATGGCCACCGGCGTTCCGGCTGCCACCTTGGCGTCGTCCTGCAAATTGGTGATGAACGAGCGCGGCACCATCCTGTTGATCGGTACCGTCTTGAAGCCGGTCTGGCCGGGTTTGATGTTGGCGCCCGGCACGTCCGGAATGCGGTAGGCGGTCTTCATCCAGTATTGGTCGTCGGGCTTGTCCAGCACCTCGATGTCGGACAGCATCTTGACCCAGTAGGTCGAGTACCAGCCCGGCACCACGAGGCGGAGCGGGAAACCGTTGAGCAGCGGGAGCTGCTCGCCGTTCATCGCGTAGGCGATCATCACCTCACCATTGTTGGCGTGGTCGAGATCGAGCGACTTCTTGAAGTCCGGCGCGTCGTCGACCACGGGCTCGTCGAGGCCGTTGAAGCGCACCTGCACGGCACCGGCCTTCACCCCGGCCTTTTCGAGCACGTCCTTCAGGCGCACCCCGGTCCAGCGGGCGTTGCCCATCGAGCCGTTGGCCCATTGAGCGCCGGGCACCCGCGGCTCGAACAGCCCGCGTGAATTGCCCGAGCACTGGTTGACCGCGGCGATCTCGAAGCGCGGCAGGCCGGCGATGGCGTCGAGCGAGAGCGAGAGTTCCTTGTCGACGTGGCCGCGGACCTTAAGACGGAAGGTGCCGGCGTCGACTTCGGTCGGGATCGAGGCCCAGTGCCAACGGACGTAGAAGCGGTCGTTGGGGGTGAACACGCCCTCGTCGAACACCGAGAACGGCGTCTCCAGCAGCGGCGGATGGGTGCGTTGAAGGATCATCTCGGCCTTGCCCGGAAAGGCGGTGGTCAGCGCCCGCTCATCCGGGCCGCCAGGCAGCGGAAGCTTCACCGAGCCTGCCGCCCAGGCCGGTATGGCGGCGCCGAGGCTGCCGAGCCCTAGGCTACCCAGGACGAGGCGGCGGTTCATTGGTCTGTCCAGTCCGTGCATGGTTTCCCCCTTTAAAGATGTCGGCGTCGATGCGTTCGAGGGCACCGGGCGGGTGGCAATTTCTTGCAACCAAGGAGATGTTACGGGATGAGATTTATTCCCGCCAACGGTCATTCGCGATGCGAACGATCTCCCGATGCGATGGTTTAGAAACTTTCGATCTCCGCCTCCGTGGTGACGGAGGCCGTTTAAGCGTCACGCCGCCGGCGCTTCGACGGGCGCGGTCCTGCGATGCCCGAACAAGGCGTGACGTTCGGCGAAACCGCGCAGGGCGACAATGCCGAGCGGTTCGAGGGCATGCGCCAATCCGTCGATGAAAGTGTCGGTGGCGATCAGCGGCGTGTCGTAGGTCTTGCACAGGCGCTCGACGCGAGCGAGCACGTTGAGATCGCGGCCGATCGCCGTGAAGTCGACCCGGTCGCCGCCGCCGATATTGCCGTAGGCGATCTCCCCGACATGAAGTGCGACGCCGACCTCGAAGGCAGCTGTGTCACCGTCGCGCAGGGTCGCAAGCGCAGCGAGTGCGGCCTCGGCGGCACGCAAGGCGGCACGGCGCGCCGCAGCCTCGTCGCGATCGGCATCGAACACGGCCAGTAGCCCGTCGCCGATATACTTCAGTACCTCGCCGCCTTCCGCCTCGATGGCTGGCACGATGCCATCGAACATCCGGTTGAGGGCGGCCACGACACGGTCGGGGCTCTGCCGGTCGGACAGTTCACCGAACCCGCGCAAGTCAGTCAGCATCATCGCGGCCCGCATCAGACGGACATCGCCGCGCCGCACTGTGCCGGCCAGGATTTGCCGTGCCGGGTCGCACCCGACATAGGCGCTCAGCACCGCGCCGAGCATGTCGTCGAGCGCCTTGATCTCGAACAGCAGCGAGAACGGCTCGACCAGCGCCAGCAACGTGTCGATCTCGATCAGCGTGAAACCGCCCGGTCTCGCCGTGGCCCAGGAGGCGGCGCCCATGCGTCCACGCGCGGCGCGCAGCGGCACGATGAGGTAGTCGGTCAGACCCTCGTCGCGAAGCTCGCCCAGCACGGGAAACGGCAGCGGCCCATCCCCGTCGAGACGGCATCGGAACGGGGTACGGGTCTCGACCACGTGCTCGACGGTGTTGCCGTGAAAGGTCGGCGTACTCTCGATGCCGTGGCGGCGACGCAAGGCTAGGCTCGACGCTCCTGGATGCCAGACGCGCATTACCCAGCGGAACGACGGATGCAGGGTCGGCGCGTGGGTGGTGGCGCGGGCCAGTGGCAAGCCAAGCCCCAAGAGGCACGCACTGAACCCGTCGAGAAGGGCTGCCGCGTCCGCCGTTTCGCGACCCGGCCTCATCAACCATCCCGTCGCCTGCGCGACCGCCTCGGACGAAGATTGGGACGAACGTGTCACGGCAGTTCTCTCATCAATAATTCGGATCGATGCCATAGCGCGGATCAGACGAGGCCGAGCACGTGGATCAGGCCGAGGCTGACGGCGGCGAGGGCGAGCAGTGAGGCGACCACCGCGAGGGTCACCCGCGCCCCGGCCTTGGCGACGCTGCGCACGTCGACCCCGAGGCCGAGCGCCGCCATCGAGACCACGGTCAGCACGTTGGCGGTCTCCGACATCGGCGCGAGCGCAACCGGCGGGATCAGGCCCGTCGAGCGAAGGCCCGCGAGCGCAAGGAAGGCGAGGATGAACCACGGCACCAGGCGGTGGATCGCGAGGCCGCCGCGGGCCGGGCGGT
>NZ_VRVD01000210.1:0-7575 GCF_008040015.1 Methylobacterium sp. WL18
GCGGACCCGAACGCTGCCCCCCTCACCCCGGCGGCGGCCGGCGGCAACCGCATCGGCTCGGGCGCCGTGAAGGTCGCGCTGGTCCTGCCCCTGACCGGCACCGGGGTGGCCGTGGAGACTGCGATGCGCAACGCCGCGCAACTCGCTTTCGACGAGGCCCAGCAGCCGGACCTGACGATCCTGATCGAGGACGACCGGGGCAGCCCGGACGGCGCCCGGGAGGCGACCCAGGAGGCCCTGAAGGCGGGTGCCGACATCGTGCTCGGGCCTGTCTTCGCCGCCAACGTCCAGGCCGCCGCCGTGCCGGCCCGGGCCGCCGGCAAACCGGTGATCGGATTCTCGACGGATGCCTCCGTGGCCGCCCGGGGGATCTATCTCCTGAGCTTCCTGCCGCAGCCCGAGGTCGACCGGATCGTCGACGAATCCGTCGCCGACGGCCGACGCTCCTTCGCGGCCCTGATTCCGGAGACCGCCTACGGCAACGCCGTCGAGGCCGAGTTCCGAGAGGCGGTCGCCCGCAAGGGGGCCCGGGTCGCGGCGGTCGAACGCTATCCGTCCGGGGCGCCCGGACCGGCGGTGGAGCGGCTGGCGCGCGTCATAACGGGGGCCGGCGCGACCGCCGACACGCTGTTCATCCCGGATACCGCGGAGGCGATGCCGGCGGTGGCGGCGGCGCTGACCAAGGCGGGTTACAACCCCAGTCGGGTCCGGCCGATCGGTACGGCCCTGTGGAACGAGCCGTCGCTCTACGCGCTGCCGGCGCTCCAGGGCGGGCGGTTCGCCTCGCCGGACCGGAACGGCTTCTCCAGTTTCAGCGGTCGCTACCAGGCCCGATTCGGTGCCGTGCCGCCGCGTGTCGCATCGCTGGCCTACGACGCCGTTATGCTGTCGGCGGCGCTGAACCGGCAATACGGATCGCAGCGTTTCGCCGAGACGACGCTGACCAACGCCTCCGGCTTCTCCGGAACGGACGGCACCTTCCGGTTCCGGCCGGAGGGGCTCAGCGATCGGGCGCTGGCGGTCTACGAGATCCGCAACAACGCCGCGAGCGTAGTCAGCCCGGCGCCACGTGTCCTGGCCAAGCCCGGGACCTGAGAGAGCCGGCGGCCCGATCAGGCCGCGAGTTCGGCCACCAGGGCGTTGAGGACCGGCGCGCCCCGCGGCGTGGCGGCGATGCGCCCGCCGGGCAGGCGATGGAGTAAGCCGTCGCCGACCAGCATGCCGATCCGGTTGCCGTTGAGCGGTCGGCCCTTCAGGGCGGCGTAGCGCTCGGGATCGATCCCCTCAGTCAGCCGCAGGCCCATCACCAGGAACTCGTCGGCTTGGTCTGCCGCCGCCAGGGTCTCGGTCTCGACGATCCCCTGGCCGTCGCGCTCGACGCGGGCCAGCCACGCTTCCGGGTTGCGTTCGGTGACGGTGCCGATCCGCCCGGCCGGGGTGACCAGGCGCCCATGCGCCCCGGGCCCGATGCCGGCATATTCGCCGTAGCGCCAGTAGAGCAGGTTGTGCCGCGATTCCGCCCCCGGGCGGGCGTGGTTCGAGATCTCGTAGGACGGCAAGCCAGCCTGCCCGCAGACCTCCTGGGTCACGTCGTAGAGGACCCGGCCCACCTCGTCGTCGGGCGTCACCAGCTTGCCGGCGGCGGCGAGGCCGTGGAACGGCGTGCCCGGCTCGATGGTGAGCTGGTACAGCGACAGGTGCTCGGCGGCGCGGGCGAGCGCCTCGTTCAGCTCGGCCCGCCACAGGGCGGGGGTCTGATCGGGGCGGGCGTAGATCAGGTCGAACGAGGTCCGGTCGAACACCGCCTGCGCGATGCCGATCGCCGCGAAGGCCTCCTCGGCGTTGTGCAGCCGCCCGAGCTTCTTCAGGGAGGCGTCGTCCAGCGCCTGCACGCCGAGCGATACCCGATTCACCCCGGCGGTCCGGTAGCCGCGGAAGCGACCGGCCTCGACGCTCGACGGGTTGGCCTCGAGGGTGATCTCCACATCCCGCGCCACCGCCCAGTGCTCCGCCACCGCGTCGAGCAGGCCCGCCACCGTCGCGGGATCCATCAGCGACGGCGTGCCGCCGCCCAGGAAGACGCTGGTGACGGTGCGGCCGGGGGTGCGGGCGGCGCTGTGGGCAATCTCCGCCCGGAAGGCGTCGAGGTAGCGCGCCTGATCCACGCCCGCGTGCCGGACGTGGCTGTTGAAGTCGCAATACGGGCACTTCGCGGCGCAGAAGGGCCAGTGCAGGTAGATGCCGAAGCCCGCGTCGCGGGTCGGATGGTCCGGGCCGGTCGAAGTCATGATCGCCGGGATGTGAGGGTGCCGGCCGGGTTTGGCAATCAAGCCGCCGGTGCCAGGCAAGCGCGGCTCAGCAGCACGAAGGCCCGGGCGCGGTGCGACAGCCCCTCCCCCTTCTGCCAATCGACCCCGTGCTTCTCCTCGGCGCCCATCTCGCCGAAGGTGCGGCCATGGCCATCCGGCTGGAAGATCGGATCGTAGCCGAAGCCGGCATCGCCCCGCGGCGGAACGAGCGTGCCGAACACGCGGCCCTCAAACAGCTCGGTATGGCCGTCCGGCCAGGCGAGCACGAGGGCGGAGACGAAATGCGCCGTCCGGTCGCTCGCCTGACGCTGCTCCAGCTCCGCAAAGATCCGCGCCATCGCGCCGGAAAAGTCCTTGGCCGGGCCGGCCCAGCGGGCGGAAAAGATGCCCGGCGCGCCGTCCAGCGCAGCGACGCACAGACCGGAATCGTCCGCGAAGGCGGGTAGCCCGGTCGCCTTCGCGGCGGCGTGCGCCTTGATGGCGGCGTTCTCGGAGAACATCGTGCCGGTCTCGTCGGGCTCGGGCAGCCCCAGTTCGCCGGCCGAGACGGCCTCGATCCCGAACGGCGCCAGCAGCTCACGCATCTCGGTGAGCTTGCCCGCGTTGTGGGTGGCGATCACCACCTTGCCGGTCAGCTTGCGGCTCACGCGATCGTCTCCTTCTGGAGGGCCACCAGCCGGTCCGTGCCGGCGCGGGCCAGCCGCAGCAATTCGAGGAGCTGGGCCTCGGAGAACGGCTCCATCTCGGCGGTGCCCTGCACCTCGACGATGCCGCCCTTGCCGGTCAGCACGAAGTTGGCGTCGGTCTCGGCCGCCGAATCCTCGGCGTAGTCGAGGTCGAGCACCGGATTGCCCTTGTACAAGCCGCAGGACACGGCCGCGACGTGATCGCGCAGCGGGTCCACCGAGATGATCGAGCGGGTGCGCATCCAGGCGAAGCAATCGTAGAGCGCCACCCAGGCACCGGTGATCGCCGCGGTGCGGGTGCCGCCATCGGCCTGGATCACGTCACAGTCGACGGTGATCTGGCGCTCTCCCATCGCGGGCAGGTTGGTGACCGCGCGGAGCGAGCGGCCGATCAGGCGCTGGATCTCCTGCGTGCGGCCGGACGGCTTGCCGGAATTGATCTCGCGCCGGGTCCGGTCGTGCGTCGCGCGCGGCAGCATGGCATACTCGGCGGTGACCCAGCCCTTTCCGGAGCCGCGCAGCCACGGGGGACCGCGCTCTTCGAGGGAGGCGGTGCAGAGCACGCGGGTGTTGCCGAAGCTGACCAGGCACGAGCCCTCGGCGTAGCGCGAGACCGCGCGCTCCAGGGTGACGGGCCGCAGCTCGTCGGCGGCGCGCTTCGAAGGCCTCATCGCGGGCCCTTTCTGATGAGAGAGTGAGGGCCGGGCTCTTAGGCCGCGGAGCCTGCGCGGGCAAGCATCGCCGTACGGATTGATCCCCGGACACCGGGCGGACATGATCGCACGACAGGATGACCGCGTGACCGACTCCAACAGCCTCTTTCCGCAAGACCCCTCGATGCAGGCGCTGGCCGCCCTCAACGAGCGCGCCCGCGAGATCTTCCGGCAGATCGTCGAGAGCTATCTCACGACCGGAGAGCCAGTGGGGTCACGCAACCTGGCGCGCATCCTCCCGATGGCGCTGTCGCCGGCCTCGATCCGCAACGTCATGGCGGACCTGGAGCATTCCGGCCTGATCTTCGCGCCGCACACCTCGGCCGGCCGCCTGCCGACCGAACTCGGGCTGCGGTTCTTCGTGGACGCCATGCTCGAACTCGGCGATGTCGGCCAGGAGGAGCAGGCCCGGATCGAGGCGGAGATGCGCGCGGCCGCCTCCGGCCACACCTTCGATTCGGCGCTGGCCGCGGCCTCGACCATGCTGTCGGGCATCTCGCGCGGGGCCGGCGTGGTGCTGACCACGAAGGCGAACGTCCACTTGAAGCACATCGAGTTCGTCCGCCTCGATCCGGCCCGCGCCCTGGTGGTGCTGGTCTCTGACGACGGCTCGGTGGAGAACCGGCTGGTCGACCTGCCGCCGGGCCTGCCCGCCGGTGCGCTTCAGGAGGCCACGAACTTCCTCAATGCCCGGCTGCAGGGCCGCACCCTCGGCACGCTGCGCGCCGAGATCGAGGCCGGCCGCAAGGCGATGAAGCGCGAGCTCGACGCGCTGACCGAGCGCCTGGTCGATGCCGGCCTGGCGACGCCGGTTGGCCCGAGCGAGGCCCGGCAGCTGATCGTGCGCGGGCAGGCGAACCTGCTCGACGACCTGCGCGCCGTCGAGGACCTCGAACGCATCCGCCTGCTGTTCAACGACCTGGAGACCCAGAAGGACGTCATCGACCTCCTGGCCCGTGCCGAGGGCGGCGAGGGCGTTCGGATCTTCATCGGCTCGGAGAACAAACTGTTCTCGCTGTCCGGTTCGTCGCTGATCGCCGCGCCGTTCCGCGACGGTTCGCAGAAGATCGTCGGCGTCGTCGGCGTGATCGGGCCGACGCGGCTGAACTACGCCCGCATCGTCCCGATGGTCGACTACACCGCCCGGGTGGTCTCGAAGCTGCTCGACGGCGGCCGCTGACAGCTGCCCGTCGGGCTCAAGCGGCCCGGACGGTGTGCAGGAAGTCTGCGACCTCCCGAGTGAGCTGCGCCGATTGCCGCGACAGCGCGGAGGCCGCGTCCAGCACTTGATGGGCGGCCGTGCCGGTCTGCTCCGCGGCCTCGGCCACGCCGGTGATGTTCGTGGTCACCTCGTCCGTCCCGCTCGCCGCCTGGCTGACGTTGCGCACGATCTCCTGGGTCGCCGCGCCCTGCTCCTCCACCGCCGCCGCCACCGCGCCGGTCACCTGGTTGATGTCGCGGATGCGCGTGACGATCCCGCCGATCGCCTGCGTGGCGTGGTCGGTCGAACCCTGGATCCGGCCGATCAGGCCGGTGATCTCTTCGGTGACGCGCCCGGTCTGGGCAGCCAGTTCCTTCACCTCGGAGGCCACGACCGCGAAGCCCCGCCCCGCATCGCCGGCGCGGGCGGCCTCGATCGTCGCGTTCAGGGCGAGGAGGTTGGTCTGAGCCGCGATGCTGGAGATCAGCCCGACCGCGTCGCCGATCTTCGCGACGGCCTGGGCCAGGTCCTGCACCAGATGGCCGGTCTGGTCCGCCTCGCCGACCGCCGCCTGCGCCAGGGTGGTCGAGCCCTCCACCTGCCCGGCAATCTCCCGGACGCTGGCACCGAGCTGCTCCGCGGCGGCCGCGACCGTGCGAACGTTGGTGGCCGCCTCCTCGGCGGCGGCCGCGACGCTGGTCGATTGCGCCGCCGCCTGGGTCGCGCTCGCCGTCAGGGTCTGGGCCGTGGCCTCCAGCTCCGTGGCCGAGGACGAGACCATGCCGACGATCGCCCCCACAGCCTGCTCGAAGCCGTCGGCCAACGCGACCATCGCGCGCCTGCGCTCGGAGGCGGCGGCCTCGTCGGCCATGCGCTTCGCCTCGGCCTGGTCGCGCGCTCGCTGCGCCACCAGCGCCTTGATGCCTTCGACGGCCCGGCCGACCAGCCCGATCTCGTCACTGCGCCGGGCCTCGGCGATCTCGGCATCGAGCTCGCCCTGGCTCATGCGCTGCAGGACGCCGACCAAGCGGTTCAGCGGGCGCGAGACGGTGAGCGTCATCAGCCGGCCGACCACGATGCCGAGCACGAGCAGAACCAGCAGGGTAGCCGCCGCCAGGTTCGTCGCCAGTGCCGTAGTCGGAGCCAACGCCTCGGCGCTGTCGACCGAGAGGGCGATGTACCAGTCGAGCGACGGGGGCAGGTTCGGGACGCGGGCGAAGGCGGTGAAGGTCGCCCGGTCGCCCTCCCGCGTCTCGGCCAAGCCACCGCCGATCTTCGGGAGCGGCCCGGCAATCAGGTCCGAGAGAGGCTTGCCGATCAGCTCTGGGCGCGGATGGACCAGTACCGTTCCGCCGCCCGACACCAGGTAGGCGTAGCTTTTGCCGCCCGCTGCGACCTCTGCAATCATCCGGGTCAGGGCCGAGCTGTCGAAATCGCCTCCGATGACACCGAGGATCGCTCGATCCTCACCGAAGATTGGCCCCGCGGCGGTGATGGTGATGACGTTGGTTCCGGCATCGGTGTAGGGCTCGGTCAAGACAGCTTGCCCCGCCGCCATGGCATCCTTGTACCAGGGACGTTGCCGCGGATCGTAGCCGGCGGGCAGCTCGGATTGAGGCATCTCCGTGTAGAAGCCGTCCGGACGGCCGAGATAGGCACTTATGAAGAGGTCTCGCGCCATCGGCAGACCGAGGACGTCGTTCGCCTTCGGCCCGACGCCGACGAGCGCGATCTGCTGCGCCATGAGCTGCGTCACTTCGAGCTTGCCGCGCAACCAGTTCCCCACGCTCCGCGCCGATGCGGCGCTCAAGCTGGCCATGTTGGCATCGAGGTTGGCCCGCAGGGCGGTGGATTGCGTGGCGTAGAGATAGGCGGAACTCGCCCCGAAGGCGGCACAGACCACACCGAGGATCAGGAGTATGGCGCGGCCGGATACACCGAGGCGCGGGCGCCAGCCGCGCGCAAGTCGAGCCGCGTTGAGTCCCTGTCTCGACATGCCTTGCCCTCATCAGCCGATAATCGATCGATCACCCCGCAGGTACCGCACCCATAAACCGACACCAAATCCTATTGTCGATCACTGGAATACTGTCCGCGGGCACCGGACGTTCGATTTACATCGAGGCGCCGCAGCTGCTGATTCAGAGGCATCAACCGTGCCGACCGCTCTGCTATCCTTCACAGCTTTCGGTCGTCTTGCAATCGCTTGCTGCGCATCGCAGTGAGCACCAAGGCATTCTTGAAATCTCTTATTGCGCATTTTACCGCCGGGATTCTTCATCCCGGCGGTGAAGGTTTTCAGCGCCGTACACTTGAGCGCGAAGAGAGGCGACTATCCAGCAACTTACGCAGGAATCACGTCGACGATCTCGTAGGTATCGGGATCGATGATTACGATGTCGTCGCGCACGAGGACGAAGTCGTAGCCTTCGTACTCCGGCACGATCTCGATGATCGCGGGCGGCAGCCGGTGAAGCCTTACGGAGCGCGGAATTGCCGTTCCGATCGCGAGTCCGAACGCGACGTCGCGCAGCGGCGAGACGCCGAGCCGGGTGATCGAGCCGCGGAACTCCGTGCGCTGACGGGTGTCCAGACGACCGACCGCACCGCGGGCCGAACCGCCGCCGCGACCGCCGCGGACACCGTCGCGCCCACCACGATCGCCC
>NZ_VRVD01000211.1:0-7544 GCF_008040015.1 Methylobacterium sp. WL18
CTCCTGGGCGCGCGATCCGCCCGGTGCCAGGGTCCCGACGCCCAGGCAGGCGAGCGCGGCGGCGAGGCCGCGGGTCAGGATCGGCTTGCTGGCTGGAATCATGGTGTCTCCCGATACGGCCGGCGTCTTGGATCGCCCGGTCCTGTCTGCACTCATTATTCAACGTCCGGCGGTGCGAGGCGAGCCCGCGGTCAACCCACGCGCGACAGCGGGATGCGGTCGTCACCCGCGCCCCGCCATTCGAATCGCCGATGGGCAGGAACGCCGGCGATGGCCCCCTCCGCGAAAACCTTGCGTTTTGGCGGGTGATCTCCGAAAACGCGCGCGTCCGGAACGCTCGCGCTTGGCCGGGGACCTCGGCGTCCGCCGCGGCCCGGCCGGGGCAGCATTCCGATCCGGTTCGAGGACACGCTTCGATGATCGATTACGCGCAGGCGCGGCGGATGATGGTCGACTGCCAGTTGCGGACCTTCGACGTGAACGACAACGCGGTGCTCGACGCGTTCGACACGGTGCCGCGCGAGACCTTCGTGCCCAAAGGCCGCGAGCCGTTCGCCTATATCGATCAGACCCTGAACCTCGCCGGGGCCAACGGCGAGGCCCGCTGCCTGCCGGCGCCGATGGTGCTGGCCCGGCTGATCCAGGCCCTCAAGATCCGGCCCGGCGCCAGCGCCCTCGATGTCGGCAGCGGCACCGGCTACGCGGCGGCCGTGATGGCGGAACTCGGCGCGGACGTGACCGCGCTGGAATCGGTGCCCGACCTCGCCGAGGCGGTCCGCACCAAGCTCGGAACCGCGGCCCGGGTGATCGAGGGTCCGCTGGAGGCGGGCGCCCCCAAGCAGGCGCCGTTCGACGTCATCCTGATCAACGGCCGCGTCGAGGTCAGGCCGCAGGCGCTGCTCGACCAGCTCAAGGACGACGGCCGCCTGGCCTGCGTATTCGGCCCCCACCGCAACGCCAAGGCCACCCTGTTCGTGCGCGCCGGCGACGCCTTCGGCTCCCGCCCGCTGTTCGACGCCTCGCTGCCGCTCCTCGACGCCTTCGCGGCCGAAGTCGGGTTCGCGTTTTAAGGTAAACTCGTCACACTTCCCCGAACTGGGAAGCGCCACCTGATGCGGCACGTCGTCAGGTAGGTAAGAAAACCTTCTGTCCGGACGGTAGGCTCCGGACGTTCAATATGGAAAAAGCCACGAAAATATTTTGTAACCTTTCAGAATGCTGGTCGCGGGTCGCAACCGCCGGTGAATGTCGTTAATTATAGTTCACCATTTGATTTCAGTAATTTTATTTCGCAGTGCCCGATCGATCGACTCACAAAGGACCGTCTGGAACAGTGGGACCATCGTCGCTACGGCGATTGTCCAGATGACCTGTTTTCACAAAAATACAGGCCAGAAAAGATTAGAAAATGGGCCCCCGGGAGGCATTTTGAGTGGTCTTGCAGTCACTTACGCCTACCGCGACCAGCGATCTGCTCGCACCGAACAGGTCGAAAACAGGTTCTTCAAACTTACATTTTGTATACAAACAGGCCGCAGAGCCTGCATTAACCGGCCAGCCTCCATCTCGATCAAGGTCAGTGACAAAATCGTGTGATAATAATTATGTTGATAAAACACAGCTTTTGAACGGTTTTTAGACTTATAAGATCGCGTCGATTGAGCAGCATACAACTACCGGATCGTAAATTCCTTAAATTTAAACATCTGCATAAATTTTTGAATCACTATAAAACCACCATCGAACCGATGTCGCAAGGAGAGACAAGCCCTACAAAACTTTCGGAACGTCAGTTTGTGTCAGGCCGGAAATATGCTAAAATGAGTTCGATCTACAGTGAGTTTACATGATTACGCTGCAGGAAGCAGGAGCGAACATGAATCAGGCTGTTCAGCAAGACGGGACCATTTTTGATAATTTTGTTGCTCGGTGGGCTCCGTTTTTAAAAATTAGACGCAGCGGTCTGAAATGCCAGTCCGTTTCCTCCGAAGAGCTGAATTTGCTCGATAAAATTGCTCAGCTTGAAGTACATACGATCCTTGATGTCGGCGCAAATGACGGCAAATATGCTGCCGTATGTCTAAATAAATTTACAATGGCGAAAATACATTCTTTTGAAGTAAATCCTTTATTGAATAAATATCTTAGCGCCAGATCATTGTCCGACCGATTTATACTAAACGAGTTCGGTCTATCGAATAAAGACGGATCCCGTTTGCTCGAATACGACCCTATTGATCCTCAAGCATCGTTGCTAATTCATGGAAATGTGCCCCGCGGCGGCAAATGGGAAAAAACAATCGTCAAAGAATTGTCAGGAGATGCTTACTGTGAGAAAAACTCGATCAAATCAATCGATATTTTAAATCTAAATACTGGCCACGAAAACAATCTTGTTTTAGAGGGCTTGAAGGGCAAACTCGCCGTTGGTGAAATTCATATTGTGCGGCTGAAATATCATTTATCGACGTCGGATCATTCAGATAATTTGAGCAAAATAGCCGTTGTTTTATCGAAACATAATTTCGCGCTGAGCACCATCTCTAATCGAGGCATAAATTTCGAACAACCGATCAATTTTAATAGCCTGCCTAATGGAATTCACACATTCATTGCAGTTCACAAGTCACGTGAGAATACTATTGCCTTGTTGGGAAAATAGTGTGGTCGCAGCAGTTATTATTCGCACTAATTTGACACAAATACCGGTTGCTGGTGATTCCTGATCAAAAACCTCATTCCTCGTTTCATCTGACTTGCATTTCCCTCTGCATCAGGCAAACCCCGCCTCAAAGTTATTACTTGGCCGTCACTTAAATTAATGCACGGCTAAGCCTTCCGATCTAAATAGTCCGCGTTGTTGGCCCAGTTATTATGGCTAACATCATTACCATAGGAGCTGGCGGTGGATTGTTGGTGCTTTGGCGGCGATCAGGCTGGAGAACATTGACATGGATGGACGTCTGCGCTGCTCGGTCACCGGCATTGAGACTTGCGGAGAAGGTTTAATACATACAGCGTCAAAGCAGTCAACGGTGCCGAGCAATGCACTTCGATCGCGACTTGCATGTCGATGACTCCTGAGAAAGTCTCACCCTTGATCCGACTTTCAACGGCTTAAAACGCATGACGACAGACAGGCTCTCCCGTCGCTGGGCGCCCAGAGATCTGGCTCAGCACGCCAAGGTGCTGTGAGCGTTGTGGTGCGAGCCGAGAGCAGCCTCGCCGACCCGACAGTCACGATTGCCCAGCTCAACACTTTCATGCAGGCTGTGCGGGCTGCAGGCGCGAGCTTCCGTCATCGCAACAATCATGAGATGGCCAAATGATCCGCTTAGCGACTACGCCTGTAAGCCCACACCCCAAAACCGAAGAAGTCGATCGACCAATGGCAAATGACGACACGCTCGCAAAGGCCCTGGCCAACGTGAGGCATCAGCGCGAGACCCTTGAGGCTGAGTACGAGCGGGTGAGTGGCGAGTTGGCGAAGCTCCGCATGGCCGAGCGATCGCTGGCGTCGATCGTTGAAGGCACGGCGATGGATGAGCTGGCTGACGATCAGCCGAAGCGCCGCCGTGCGTCCAACAGCGATGATCAGCCTCGCGCTGGCCGCGGACCCCGAGGCCCCCGGGCGAACTCTGCTAAGGGTCGACTCAAGGCGCTCCTGGAGGATGCCGGCACCGAGGGCCTGACGCACGCCCAGATCACGGAGCGCCTGACGGACGTAGCGGCCAACACCCTGGCCACATACCTCAGCGTGATGTCGACGAGCGGCGAACTCGAACGCCATGGCGATATCTACCGTTCCGGCGCTCCTGCTGCGACCATGGAGAACCAAGCCTCGGACGATGAGGCCGAGGGCGAGGCTGAGGACGATCAGGAGGGTACCGGTAAGACGGAGGCGGCCGAATAGGAGCGGCCACCGTTACGTCCCTTGCAGATGGGACACAGATTGCACCCGCAGGCCCGCGAGGGCTATGCGGGCGCAGGGCCTGTAGCTCAATGGTTAGAGCCGACCGCTCATAACGGTCTGGTTGCAGGTTCGAGTCCTGCCGGGCCCACCATCGTGTCATCCGCCGCCTCATGGAAGAGGCGCCGTTGACCAAGGGCACTGTGACTACTAAGCCGCTTTTAGGTTCGAAGAAGTTGGGTAGCGCTCTGTTCGGCCGGATGGCTCATCGAGTCCGCCCAGCCTTTCACGGCTGAGCGTAGTTCGCCGCTACCGCGAGGGAGCGGTACTGGCTGCAACTTCCGGTCCGGATCGCCGTTGTGTGGCGATCAGGAGGCATTGATGCTGCCAGCCCTCATCGTTGTGCTCCTGGCGTCGTTTGCGCTGGCCTTAAGCGTCTATGTGATCCGTCATGCCGGCGAGCATGGCCACGACGTGCGGGACGCCGTGCTGCTGTTGCTAGTGCTTGGCGGATTAGTGGCGGCGTTGGGAACGGCAACTTTCTTCCCTGACCGGGCAATGGGACGATTTTTGCAGCCAGAAATGCAAGGCATTCGCGTCTGAGCTGCCTAGCTCTTTTGTTCGGGGGCGTCGGCTTGGTGATGTCGCCAATGCATGCTCGCGCCAGATCGCACAGCGCACGGCGGCGAGGGCATCTGCTATCCTACACAGTTTAAAATTAGTGTTCGGGCAGCAGGCGGATCATCGGCTTCAGCACGTAGGGTGAGCCCGGTAAAGCCACACCATCACCCAAGCGTCGAACGGAAATTTCGTACCCCTCTCGTGGAGACAGGCAGCCTGCTAGAAGATCGAGAGCGAAGCCGTGCCGGCCCGTTCCGACCCCTTCAGTTGCGAGATCTTCGCGGAACAGATCCGCTCGGCATTGCCCCAGCACTCGCTGACCGACCGCGATGAACACGATCACAGCCACATCCGGCGTGGTTGTCTCCCACGCCCAGCCGACAATTTGCCGGTGGCTCAGAACGTCGATGCTGCCGCGGAGGGCTATAGCGGCCCTCCTGCCTTCGGCGTGGCAGCTATTGCCCGGTTCCAAACGCCCGCCGCGTCCAATTGCATCGCCCCGATCGTCACACCGTCTACTGAGCGCCGAACCTCAACCGTGTGAGGTAGGCCAAATTCCAGTGGTTCCTCCAAGCCGATGTCGAAGCCGTGCTGACCTTTTCCCACCCCAGAAGCCGCGAGGTCGGGCCGATATACCTCCGCCAATGTCATCGCAGCGACCGCTCCGTCAATCACGATGTCGAGGCATACGGGTCCGTCAGGATGCACTGTATCCCGAGCCCAACCCGCAACGCGAAGATCGCCGCTTGAGATCTCGCACAAATCGAGGCTGCCCTGTAAATCACCGAAACGAATGGGCTCTACCGATAGGCCGGCGCGGATGATTACTCGGCGGCGCAACCCCTCTAAGTCGGGGCCCTGCTCGACCCTTTTAGCGTAAGGAATGGGTATGAACTCTACATCAGGTGCAGAGATGCCATCGAACTGACGACGCAGACCAGGAGCGGCCAAGAAGCTCTCTGCAGGGGTGTTCTCAGCCAGGAGCAGGTCGTGGCGGTCAAGCTCGATGTGCCAATAGGTCAGGTTCCGGACCGCTTCGCCACGGATGATGCTCGTGCCGTTCACCAGATGCCCGGCCGCCACGAACAGGCCATCGAGGTAAAGAGCGTGATCGGGGGAAACCAATAGATCACGAGCTGGTAAGCCGTCGGCTAGCGCATCTGCTTTGATACGCACTGGCCGATCGGCTTTCGGAGCTGTTAGTTCGGGATAGCGACGGGTACCGATCCAATGAACGGCGCGATGTTGACCGGCCGCAGTTACCGCGACGTCACCGACCCGCAGTTCCTCGACTGCTATATCGCCACGATCAGTGCGGATGCGTGTCCCGGAGCAGTAGCAGGGGGCATTAACGGCCGGCGATGTTGAGCCAGTTGTCCCGGCCGAAGTTTGCGGCGATCCAGTAGTACCGGCTGGACTGGATGTTGGCCCTGTTGAGCCTGCCGTCGATCCAGTGCTTCCGGTCGGACTTGATGCTGGCCCTGCGGAGCCTGACGTTGAGCCAGTTGTCCCGGTCGGACCAAATGCTGAGCCTAAGGAGCCTGACGTCGATCCGATGGTTCCCGTCGGACTTGATGTTGGGCTTGTAGAGCCTGATGTTGCCCCGTTCGCTCCTGTAGAATTGGGCGTTGATCCCATCGTGGGCGCCGGTGTCCGAACTGCTGCGGTCGCTCCGGACAGGCCTGGATCATGCCCATCTGGCGAAGAAACCCTGTCGTGGGGGACAGCAACAGCATTCGGCGCGTTAGAATATACTCGAATATAGTCAATGCTTGAACTGAATGGTTTTCCCGATGTTGAGGTGCCTTGTACAGCTAGATTTGCCAACAAATACATCGGGGTTTTCAAATCCGATGGGGTACTTTGAAAACCTTTAAGCTCGCCGTCAACGTAGAAGCTAATTTTATCTGCCTGCCAATTTACTCCGTATGTGTGATAACCATCTGGATGTGAAATCTCGCTGTAGACTTGGCGGGTCTGCTGCCACGTTGTACCAGCCGGCTGTGGATTGGTAGTATGTATTGTGCTGTACACGCCCTTATCGTTGTTGCCGTAGTGTTCAACGACATCCAATTCTTGATGGCCGGCCCCGGTCGCGGCGGGGGGAGTTTGCTGATCCGGAAGAAGCCAGAATGCATCCCAAGCGTCAGCATTATTTGAAAAATCCGCACGGATTTCAAAATATCCGTAGGTCTGTGAGAAACTACCTTGCGTAGTAATCAGGCCAGACTGCCAGCTGCCAGGAAATCCTGAAGTAGTTGTGCCAGGAGGCGCTGCCGTGATTGAAAGCGCGCCATTCTGAACACTGAACGGATCGTAGCCCGATGCAGAGTCTACGAAGGACGAATGACCAAAGCCAATGTCAGAATTGGCGTCGAAGCGCCATTCGGATCGAATATCGCGATATGTTGTTCCAACACCATTTTGCGAAATACTCCGTGCATTAAATTCATCATCAAAAGTCAAACGATAACCAGAAAGGTCGACCATCATAGCCACCTGTTTATAGGATAAAATTCGTTAATGTGGGCACGGTCACACGTTCAAACCTTTTTTTACTCAAACCGCTGATAGTTAACAAGTCCTTTACAGCTGCTGCAAAAGCATTGCGCATACTCCCTTTCACCCGGCGCAAAAATGAGCGTTTCAGGTTAGGGCGCTGTGTTTGGTCCTGACATTTGGCGGAGCGCGTTTAACCTGAAGCGGCCTGGCTTGGCGGACCATGCCTTGCAAATGGCATCATAGGGGGCGAGACTCTGCAGGATATTTAGAGTGTCTAACAGAACGGTCTAGCACTACTTTGGTAGATTGAGGGAACGCTGGAGGTTTTTGCGGATTCGTCTGCCACGGCCATGAGCGTGGGTGCTCGCGATGTCAGGTGCTGGTGGATGGCGTGAGGATCTGGACCGGTGGCTGCAGCCGTT
Organism: Methylobacterium sp. WL18; assembly: GCF_008040015.1. Lineage (NCBI taxonomy): Bacteria > Pseudomonadati > Pseudomonadota > Alphaproteobacteria > Hyphomicrobiales > Methylobacteriaceae > Methylobacterium > Methylobacterium sp. WL18. The sequence continues at coordinate 7,456 of NZ_VRVD01000211.1, forward strand.
CCTTGCGGGACTGTCGCATCCTGCGCGTCGGGCTATGTGCCCGCTCTACGTGAGCGGTCTGATCGGCTTGGGTGACCGCAAGAGCGTCC
>NZ_VRVD01000212.1:0-7506 GCF_008040015.1 Methylobacterium sp. WL18
GATGCTGTCGGGCTCCGGGCGGCACACGCGCTTCGTCGAGGGGCCGCGGCTCGCCGACGTCGCCGGCCTGTCCTCCACGGAGGGAAAACCAACTGCACGGTTACGAAAATTGTTTATTTAAATCAGAGAGCTATTTTGTCTTTGTCGTTTTTTTAATCCTGCCTCTGGGGCTGTCCCTGAAGGGGCTCAGTAAGGAGATCGGTGACATGGCCAAGGGAAAGCGCGGGCCGATCGACTACATCCGGAAGCGGTCCGGAACGAAGAATTTGTGGTTCCGCTATCAGTTTCCGGTGGGAATGGGCTGGGGGAACTACGAGAGAACGCTCGGAACACCGGACTTGAAGACCGCCAGGGAGCGCGCGGCTTCCCACTTGATGAAGTGTGTTGCCTGGGTCGAGGAGTATAAGACGCGGATAAAACCGTCCGAGGAGCGCCGACAGGTGACAACCCTGAGTTGGCGATATCCCCCGGATCTCAAAGGGCAGCACACGCTTCCAGACGGTCGGACAATCCAAGTCATGGATGGCATGTGTCTAATAGCCGCACAAAATGGACCGGTGTCAGAAATGATGCCGAACCTTGTTCGCAGCCCGGTCGAGGGGGTCTTCTGGACCCGCGCCGAGTACCAAGCCGCTTTAGATGACGGCCACTTGGGAGACGGACAACTTTTGGAATGGGACTGCCCCGGCTGGCGTGGCGAGGCCATTGCTCTACCGGAAGGCGTCAGGACGCTAGAGCAAGCCCGCGCGCTGCTCGATGGCGGTCTTATCCCTGACGACAGGCCCGTCCATCGGTCGAAACCGCGTCCTTGCGCCGACGATGAGTTCCTAGAGATCTACCTCAAACACCGGGTCATCAGAGGTAAGAATGAGTCCGAGGCGCGGCGGTCCTGGGCAGATTTCCGGATGCTTACCAATGGGAAGCCACTCAAAGACTGTGATCGTGCAGACGGACGAAAGCTCGCAGACTACTATTTTGCTCAAGGGGATAAAAGTGGGACAGTTAAGAAGAAAATCATGTGGCTTAGGGCGATGGTTCGACTTGCCATGATGGATTTTAAGCCCAAAATTACATTCAATCCGTTCGAAAATGTTATTCCTAATATTCAGGATGCAATCCAGCGGGAGCCGATGCCAGAAGAGGACGTGAAGCTCATTCGCGAGAACCGACATACCTTCGATGATCGGGAGTGGCTCCTCTACCTGCTGTGCGAGACTACTGGCATGCGCCGGGAAGAGGCTTACTCGATCGACCGAGACCAAGTTGAGTCCGGCGTCCGCTTCGTGATCGTTGGAAAGAAGACCCAGCAGAGTAGGCGGCGCGTGCCGCTTCCCGATGCTATCCTAAACCTGCCCGGCTTCCCAACCCGCATCAACCGGCCGCTCTTCTCTCCGCACATAACCACGGAGAAAGAGCGCGATAACGATATCACGAACCTCGGCCGTGAAGTGCTGCGTCAAATGAAGCGGATCGGGGTGAAGACGCCCGGTCTCCACACCCTGCGCCATCGAGCGAAGGATCGCCTGCGGGCAGCGGGCATTGTGCACGAGAAGCAGGAGGAGCTACTCGGTCACGAAAAAAAGACTGTCGCAGACGGTTATGGGAAAGGTTATCCGGTTCGGGTGCTGAAGAGGTGGGTTGAACACATCGGCTATACCGAAGATCGCGGCCCGCTGTCGTTCGGTCCGAAATAGATCGTGATCCCCGCCAGCCGGTATTTGATCAGCCGCCGTTCTGCTTGAGTATCCACTCCAGGCCATCTCGTAGGAGGTCCTGTTTCTGCCGCCGGGTCTCGAAAGCCACAGTCCGAAGCCGCTCGAACTGTTCCTCGGTCACGTGGAAGCCGAGGTAGTGCATACCGTCCCGCGCTCGCGCCTTAGCCCTTTCAGTCGGCGGAGGAACTGCCTGGGCCGGTTCGGGAGCAGTTTCCTGGGTCGCCTCCTTCGCGCCGAGTCGCCGGGCGAGGTTCGCCCCGATCTCGTTGTCCTTGATTCGGCCCATGCCCTTAGCCCGCGGCTTTTCGGTTGCGTAGTTTAGCGGTTTGTCAGTTTAGCTGTTGGGTCATCCAGGCGTAAAGGGCGCGGATCTCGTCGGCCGCCAAGCTCGCAGGATCGGTCTCCAGAGCCGTCCGCGAGGCGTCTTGGCTCTCGCCGTAGACGATGCGCGAGTGAATGACTTGGGGCGCAACCTTGATGCCCCGCTGGGCCAGGACGGTGCGGGTTTCGTCGGCTACGGACTTCCTCCTTAACGGGCTTTCATCGTTGAAAATCACGAAAGTAGGCTTCGCCTGGGTCGCCGCCTTGTCTACCGACCGCAGGACGGCCGTGATGTCGGCGGTCTGGATCCGAGTCGGTACGAGTACGAGGTGTGCAGCCTCAATCGCTACGCGGTCGGCCTCGCCGGTCGTCGGCGGCGTGTCGATCAGCACGAGGTCGTAGTTCCCATCCATCGAGGTCAGGATCCTGCTCAGGCGCGCTGGCTGGCTTGAGACCACGTCCGGTGGATCCTCGCCCCTGCCGTCGCTCCACTCGGCCACGGTCGCTTGAGGATCGAGGTCTACGATTGCGACGCGCTTTCCCTCTTGGATGGCCGCGACAGCGAGGTGGGTCACGAGCGTAGACTTGCCACACCCGCCCTTACGTGCCGCCATCGCCACGATATTCATGTCCGACTCAGCCTCGTTATGCTCCCAACTGGTTGAACAGAATAGCTGTAGGGCGTCAAACCGAATGAACAGCCCACTGGTTTGGTAGTTTGGGCGTTGGCTGGTTGAAGGACCACACCGAACAATGATCGAAGACCGTAGCGCTGCGCATGTCCTGGCCGCCCTCGGCCTGACGATCGACGCCACGGACCAGGAGATCGAGGCCGCCGCCCGGCGCCTGGATCCCGAGGCTGTCGAGGGCGCTGAGGACTCGATCCGCGAGATCATCCGCGAGGCGAGGGCCAGCCGGTGACCCTCGATGATCTCGATCTCCCCGCCGACATCCTGGCTGAAGCGCGGCGTATCGCCGACGATCTCGATATGTCTCCAGGATCGTCGAGCAGCTTGTCCTCGGGTGGATGGCAACCGTGATGGCTGCATGCGCTGAGGAGACCGATATCTTCACGTGCTCGTTCGACCTCTCCCCGACCGTGGCTACCGAGAAGTGAGGCGAAGACGGGTCAGCGTTGAAAGCTTGCCGTCAGCGCCCGTTGGGTGAGTGCGTTGATTGCGAAGCGTCCTCCCCAGCTAAGTCCAAACCCCTCACCGTGCTTGGCGCGGAGTTGGGCCAAAACGTCGGCACGGACACGGTCGTGATGAAGTTGGGCGTGCCGTTGCCACAGAGCGTACTCAACAAGACGACGGTACTCGATTCCTACGTCGAGGAGAGGGAGCCCTGCTTCCCGACGTAGAACCTGCCGTCGCAGGAGATCCGAGAAGATCGCCCCGCGGTCGATTTGCGGCAGAGTGGCCTGCATGTCGCCGAACGCCCTCATGCTAACGGCCGCTGCTCCGATCAGCAACTGAAGTCTGAACCTCGTTCTGAACAAGTGAGGAGCCCGACAGCCGCAACAAGCGACCTACGCAGTAGTCCACATGTTCTAAAAGCGACGTACGATCTCGATTTCAACCCGATATCATGTTATTAATAGGTAATGCCGCTATCCGGAAATGCTGATCTGATCACTGGGGATAGAAGGCCACCGGCCAGACCCTACACTGGCTGGGCTCTTGAACAGGCAGTCAATCTCGATCGAGATAATCCTGGCCTGCTGGCGGCGAGCTTTCGTTACGGCCATCAGCGACGACAGGCGATGTTCCTGCTGATGGCGCTCGTCGAGATCCTCGGCATCGATGAGATCGCCAACCACCTGCGTTCGTCAGCGATTACGCCGGAATTCGGGGACGTGACTGCTCCGATGGTTGTCGGCCAGACCGTTCTCCAAGTCCGCCGACCTCGTGATCTGGTCAGGACGATACTTGCCGGACCACCCATCGGTTTGCTCGGCGCCTTAGATAGAATTGGGCCTGAACCGTTTGGAGAACCAAGAACATATTATGAGCTTTGTCGATTGTTTCTATCGCGGGACCCTGACGATCGGCGTCGTGCCAAGGTCATCAGCCAGATCAGCGGGAACCTTGTCGGCGATCAGATCCGAATTGTCAGCATGCTTGATCCGGTTCTGCTTCATCCGGCATTCGTCGCCACTGTCTACGATGTCCGGCAGGTCGCAGAGATCCACAATGCCTTGGCCTATGTCCGCCAGCACTGTTCTGGAGCGACGGACGAGGCGATCCGGGCCTCGCTTGGTAGGATCAAACCGGGTGGCCATCGCTCGGAATTGATCAAGGGCTGGGCGGAACGTTTTGATCGAGTGCCAACTATGCTCGACACGCGCGGCGACTTGACGCTTAGAGTTATCGATAGTGCTACTGCCCTTGCTGACGCTGGACGACGCTTTCGCAATTGCCTCGCGACCAAAGTCTTCGAGACCGTGCTGGGTGTCTATTTGTACGTGGAGTACGAGCCAATTGATCCGCAGGAGCCCGGCGTGATCGCCGAGTTGCGGCGGACCAACCAGGGCTACGTACTTGAGGGGCTCCACGCGACCAACAACCGTCGCGTGCTGCCGCATCGGGCGAGGCTTATCCGTGACAAGCTGGCCGCGCTCGGTGTTGCGATCCTGGCGCATGCGCCGGGGGATCGCGACGCGATCCATGCGGCGGCGCAGATGCTTGGCGAGCACAAGCTGATGGAGGCGGACTGCAACGGTTGGGGCGACGAGTTGCTGCCAGTCGAAGAAGATCTCGAACAACTTCTCGCGGAGGCGGCGTGATGGACGCTATTGCCCATCATCAACCCGCACCCATCCAGGCCCTGCGTAACCGGCGCGGCCGATTGATCGGCCGTCTGGAGCAGCAGCACGCCGCCGGGAAGATCGTCGCCTGTGACGCGCGTGGGCTGCTGGTTGTGGTCTACGAAAGCCGTACCAACACGACGCGAGACGCGCAGGGGTGCCTCATCGGCTTCGGCTATCAGCTTCCTGCTCTATTGGCACGATGATGGGCTGGACCGACTGGGATGCCGATCTCGAAGATGATCGTCTCGAAGCACTCCGTCCCCTCCTGGAGGAGTATGCCATCAAGGCACGGTGCGTTCTGCGGCTGGTAGATGTTTTTCTTCATAAAGAAGACCAACATCCGGATATCGCGCACGAGTACGAACGCCTCAAAGCCGACTACCACGAGGCGGTCCTCCGGATCGAAGCGCTCCAGCACCAGCTTGAGACCGCCCGCGCCTGGATCTCCACGCTTCAGACCAGGATCGCCGAGGCCGAGGATATCGAGCAACGAGAAGCGGTGTACTCCGTCGTCGGTCTGACGGTGACGGCGGAAGATGTCGTGGTAGTCGCCGCCCGTCGCGCCCTACTGGCGCATCTGCATCCCGATCGCGCTGTGGGGCAGGACAAGATCAGGATGTCGGCCCGGTTCGCGACTGCGTCGGCGGCCTTCGACAGGATCGAGAGGCTTCGTCGTTGATGACGCTGATCTCGATGGTCGTGATCGCCTACGCCTGCCGTCGCCCGCTGGCCTGGATCTCGATGCGGATGATCGCCTTCGCGGTCGGGTTCTTCGTCGGCTGGCAGTTCATGGCGCGGCGTTGATGGATCTCGCGTCGCACAAACTCTTCTCACCAGCTTGTAGCTCTTAACTGAAAGATCGTAGGCATCACTGCCTCCGGTGTCGCCGCTGTCGATGCGCGGCGGTGACGAGGTGTCCGTCATCGGCCAGGATGGCGTAGACGTGGAGCCAGGGCTCAATCATGCGCAGGCTGCGCTCGCCGCCTAGATGGCGTGCGAGGCGTCGCCGGGCGGCCTTATCGAAGATCAGGCGCTCGGCCTGACCACAGCGCTCCGGTGACCCGAATTCCTCCAGAAGTTCGATCACGAGCGGCGGGATCGCCCGCTGCTGAAGCCGCTCCTGAGCGTGAACGGTCATCGTGCTCGCGATCATGCTGACCTCCCGACGAGATGCTGTGACGGCCGCCGCGCTGGCGAACGCTGTTCGGAGCGGCGAGCCACGAGCTTGGCGACCATTTCCTGGTCCATCTGAGCGATCTCACGGAGGGTCTGTTCGGAAGCGCCGTTCGGAAACTGATCGATCGCATCCCGCCGCCAATGACCATCTCGGCGATGCAGCCATGTACCGACGCGGTTTCTGCTGTTGTGCAGTGTAGAATAGTACCCGCGCGGATAGCTCATCGCCGATCCTCCGCGCCCATGTCGCGCCGCAGACTGACCTCCAGGGCTTTTCCAGCGAATAGAGGAACGTTAAGACCGAGCGCCTCGGCAAGCTTGAGGGCTTTCTCTTGGTCAAAGCGGAAGCTGCCATCGCGCCAGGATTTCAGTTCCTCCAAACTCCAGTCGAGGCTTTTAATTCCTTTCGGCATCTGATTGATTTGGAAGTGAGCTTTGTCAGCAGAAGTAAAGTTGCTTCTCGAAATATCCTGAAAAGGATGACCAGCGATGAATGTATGAAAATGTTGATCTATAATTTGAGCTAACTCGGACGAGGTACGGACAGCTTCGAGTTTTGATTTTGCAGTGTCATCGTCACCCACCCGCCGAGGAATTGCCTTGTAACCTCGGCGGTTCCGAAGCCAGCGCAAGGCATCCTCGTGCTCGACCTGGATGGGTTTGGAGCCGGGAATGGGTTTGAGCGCGGACTCGCTCTTATCGGACATTGCGTTGCGCACGGCCCCCTCAGACATGTTCGCGAGCAAGGCCAGTTCGCGCGGCGTGAACGTGCCCTGACCGGAAACCTCAAGCTTCCAGCGAGCGACGGCCGCATCGGCGACGGTCTGGCAGTAGCCGTCCTGCTCCATGAAGCTGGCTGAGAGCGGTCGCATGGGCAGCAGGGGATCGATGTTGTCGATGTCTTGGCTCATGGGGCGCGGAATGCCGTTCATGAACGCCACGAGCGAGCCCAACTCGACTGGATGAATGTGGTGGATCAGGCTGGGTTCGAACGTGAAATCGTAGGCGAGATCAAAAGACTCGCTGATGCGGAAGCGCGCGAGATCGACCTCTGACGCGTCCAACCGCCAGTAGCTTTCGTAGACGCCCTCATCGTTCTCTGGAGGGAACCCGATGAACGCTTCCGCCGCGTCGGTCGTACCGCAGCAGACGAGGTGATCGGCTTGGTAGAGCAGGATCTCGCGAAGCTCGTCGCGCATCTGCGCCTTGGTGAACCGGGACATGTGAACCTCATGAATCACAAATTCATAAAACGAAGATACCCCTCCTGAGAACCGGCGCAAGTGGGAAAATGAAAAAATGAAACAGAAAATCATATCGCGATTTTTAGGGCTGTGATAATGACGCTTATCGAAGCCCAGTGTTGCGCGAGTCCTTCGTGAACCATCTTCCTGTCCTCGCCGCCGAGACTGCGATCGGCCCCGACCTCGAAGCCGCCGCCGTCCGTGCCGCTGGGCTCGCCCGGCAGGCCCGCGCCGCCAACAC
>NZ_VRVD01000213.1:0-7480 GCF_008040015.1 Methylobacterium sp. WL18
GCCACGCGCGCCGGCGGATCGCCATCCTCAGGCGCCGGTCTCCGGCACCAGGCCGGCGGCTTCGATCGCCGCCACCGCGCAGATCTCGTCGTTGTCGGAGGTATCGCCGGAGATACCCACCGCGCCGAGCAGCCGCCCCTCGCGGGAGCGGATCAGTACGCCCCCCGCCACCGGGACGAGCGCGGCCGGGCCGGCGACGTGGCTCACCGCGGCGACGAAATAGGGCTGCGCTTCGGCCCGCGCATGGATCGCCCGGGATCCGAGCCCCAGCGCCAGGGCGCCGTTGGCCTTGCCGCAGGCGATCTCGGCCCGGCGCAAAGACGTGCCGTCCTCGACCGAAACGGATTTGAGCGCGCCGCGGGCATCGTACACCACCACCGCCATCGGCTTCAGCCCGCGGGTCCGGGCCTCGCGCAGGGCGGTATCGACGATGCTGCGGGCGGCCTCGAGCGTCAGGTCGATCATCGGAATCCAGGGGCTGTCGCCGCTCCGCGCGGCTGTCCGATCCTTAACGGATCGATAAGGGACCGGTCCACCACGCGGCGATGCGCGTCGTCTCAGCGGACGCGCTCGACGGCATGGCGCCTGAACGGCCCAGGCGTTTCCGCTTGTTTCCGGCGCCATCGGGCGGCATGTGTCGGCGCCGCCGACAGGCGCATCGGGAGCAGGGCCGAACTTTGTCTCAGGCAGGCGCGCGCGGTATCGCGGTTGGGCGGGACGGCTGGCTGTTCTGGGTCGGCCGCTCGAACGAACTGGTGGAACTGTACGCCGATTCCCCGGCAACGCGCCGCCTGCTGCGCCGGTGGGTGCGACTGGTGGACGGCCGCGTCCGCCGGGCGGAGTCCCTGGGCGCGCGCTACGTCCACGCGATCGTGCCCGAGAAGATCGCGATCCACGCCGACACGCTGGACCGGCCGTTCCCGGGCTTGGCCGATCCGCCCGGCGCGCGCCTCGGCCGCCGCCTCGCGGCAGAGACCCGGGCTGACCTGGTCGATCTCTACGCGCCCCTGCGGGCGGCGCGGGCCGAAGAACCGGTCTACCTGCGCACCGACACGCACTGGAACCATCGCGGCTACATCGCGGCCTACCGGGCGTTGTGCGAAGCGCTCGCGGTCGCACCGGCACCGCACGTCCTCGACGCCACCGGCCAACCCGCGCGCTTCGTGTTCGATCTCGGCGGCAAGCTGAAGCCGCCGGTGGACGAGGCCTACTTCGCCCACGAATTCCCCCGGCGGGCCCAGCGCAGCGAGGCCAATGCCTTGGTGCGTCTGCGCGAGACCGGCCGGGTCGCGGGCCGGGGCGGCTTCTTCGTCGGATCGCGCGCCGTGATGCGCAATCCCGAGGCTGCCGATCCGCGGCGGATCGTGCTGTTCGGCGATTCCTACGTGTTCGACCAGGGGCCGCGCCTCACCGCTATGCTGGCCGAGAGCTTTCGCGAGGTTCACGCGATCTGGTCCGCCGAGATCGACTGGGCCTACGTCGCCGCCGTTAAGCCCGACCTCGTGGTCTACGAGATCGCCGAGCGCTTCCTCCGGCGCGTGCCGGCCGACCGCTTTTCAGTCGATGCGTTTGCGGAGCGGCGGGTCCGGCGCGAGCTGAACCCCACTGTGCTCGACCGGCTGCGCGCCCTCCTGCGCCTGCGCTGACGCGCACAGCACCGCCCGACGCGTATCCCGCCGGCCTTGGGGGTGACGTGCTCGCATCACGCCGGCGGCAATGGCGGCGCCCAGGTGAGGTTCTGCTGGAAGGTGTCGTAGTCGGCGATCATGTCGTCCGGCCGCTCGAAATGCGGGAAGGCGCCGGTCGGCAGCGTAAGGACGCGCCAGTTCGGCCGGCCCGCGACCCGCGGCGCCAGGCGGTAATCCACGAAGTCGCCGCGCCGCCCGTGGGCCATCCAGACCGGATGCCGCAACGTCTCGTAGAGACGCGTCGTATCCGTCGGGAACAGGTGGCCGGCGATGAAGCAGTAGGGGGCGTGCTCGGCACCCGGCTGGTGGGCCGAGGCGTAATCATACGCGAACAGGCCCTCGTCGATGTCCTTGGAACCGAACGTCTTTTGCAGGAAGAAGCGCATGCTCGGCCGGGAGGCCAGCGCGTCGAACAGGGGCCGGCCGAGGGGCGGCCGGTCCAGCAGGTCGCGCAGTCGGTCGCGTCCCCGATGGCCGTCCGGAGGTCCGTCGCCGGAGAGTCGCGCATCGAACCCGGTGGGGCTGATCAGGCCGAGGCTGCGGTAATCCTCCGGCTGCTCGACAGCCGCTCGGGCGAGGTAGGAGCAGGACAACGACAGCGCCATCGCGTCGATGGCGCCAACGGAATGCCGTTGCCGGATCTCGGCCACGGCCGCACGGATCGCCTCCACCATGAGGCGGGGCGTGTAGAGGCGGCGCGACCGCTCGGAGAACCCGAAGCCCGGCAGGTCCAGTGCGTAGACCGGACGGGTCTGGCGGTAATGCAGGTAGAGCGGACGGACCTCGTAGGCGTTCGCGGCCGCGTTGATCGAGTGGATCAGCAGGAGCGGCACGCCCTCCCGGTCCGCCGTCCCATACAGCGAGAGCGCGCCGGCGCGCATCGTCGCCAGCGTCTCATGCCGGCCGGGAAGGGCGGGCGGCAGGTCCATACGGCGATCGACGGCGAACCGGCTCCAGCCGACCAGGCCGGCGGCCGAGCCGAGACCGGTCAGGAGCGTCGCGATCCCGAACCGACCGGCGCGTGACTTCTTACGTGGCTGACGGCTCATCGGGGCTCCAGAACCTCGGTCGGGCCCGACCCGGACCGCGCGAGCGCCGGAGGAGGGGGAAACTAGGCCGTCGTATCAGGATGCGTGGCCGGCCAGGCTGTTGGAGGCCAGCGCCGGGGACCGTCCGGAGGGGCGGATCGGGCTGATGTCCCGCCCCGCGGCCTCACGGAAGAAGTCCACCGTCGCCGGATCGTTGCGCCAGTCCTGGACGCGCCGCGAGACCAGGGCCTCGCGCGGGCGCTTGTCGTAGTTCGCGTAGGCCGCCGCAACGAATTCCGGCCGCGTCATCGTGCGGGCGGGGCCCGAGCGGCGCGTCTCAGCCTTGAAGAAGAGCGCGCTGCCGGGAATGCCGTAATGCGCGGCGATCTCGGGATAGACCGGCCAGCTGCCCTGGCCGCCGAGGTCGTCGGGTACGAACGCGTCGAGGTCGCATTCGGGATAGGCAACGCCGGACTTTGTCAGCAGCCCGCGGGCGAGATCGGCGACCACGTAGAGCTTGGTGTGGTTGATCGAGTGCATGAAGCAGCCGCGGCGCGCCCAACGCGTCAGGTGCGTGTCGAGATCGTACTGCGCCTGCGCACCGAGCCCGCGCAGGTAGGCGACCGACTCGTTCCAGAGATCGAAATAGCCCAGCCGCTCGAAGACCGGTTCCGCGAACAACCGCAGCGCCTGCGCCTGCGAGAAGCCGGCCAGATAGGCGTAGAGCGTGATCGCCGAGTGCGAATGCCCCATCGGCCCCGAGATCAGGCCGTTGAGCGAGACGGCATCCTGCACGCCGACATGGATCAGGTCCGGATGGTAGGCGCCGAACACGATGGTCGGGATCAGCCGGACCTTCGGGTGCGTCCGAAACCGGTCGATCGTGCCGCCGTCCTTGAACCGGGGCAGGTAGATGCTGGAATAGACGTGATCGTAGGCGTCGGCATGCGCCATCAGGTCCACGAGCTTCGGGAAGCGCCGGGTGACCGTGAAGGCCGAGACGAAATCCACCTGGGCGTCGGGCAGCAGGAAGCGCAGCACCTTGGCCATGGAGCCGGCCTGGCAGACTCCAACCACCAGGATGCGGGGCGAGCCCGTCCGTTTCTTCCCGATCTGCGCAAGCCGGTGCCGCGCGCGCCAAAGGCTATCCACCGTCAACATGCCGCTTCTCTCGCATGTCCGCGGGCCGCGGGCAAACCGCGCCGACGGCTCGGGGGCGGCTATCGGCGCGTATCGCGACCGGCAAGCAACACCTTCCGTGAGGCTATGACAGTCACGCAAAGTTGTCGTGTGTTAGGACTGGTGGCGGGGCCGTACCTGATCCAAGCCGAGCTGATAGAGCCGGGAGGATTAAGATGGCCCCGACAAACGTGCCGGATCCCGCTTCGGACATCGAGCGGGCGACCCTGCGCAGAGTCACCTGGCGGATCCTGCCGTTCCTGATGCTCGCCTACTTCATCGCGTTCGTGGACCGGGTGAATGCCGGCTTCGCGGCGTTGCAGATGAACCACGATATCGGCTTGTCCGCGGCGCAGTTCGGATTGGGCGGCGGCCTGTTCTACGTGTCCTACGTGCTGTGCGAAGTGCCGAGCAACCTCGCCATGGAGCGGTTCGGCGCCCGGATCTGGATCGCCCGGATCATGATCACCTGGGGGCTGGTGTCGGCGGCCATGGCGTTCGTGGTCGGGCCGACCTCGTTCTACGCGGTCCGCCTGCTGCTCGGCGCCGCCGAAGCGGGCTTCTTCCCCGGAGTGATCCTCTACCTCACCTACTGGTTTCCCCGCGCCTATCGGGGCCGGATCGTGGCCGTGTTCATGGTGGCGATCCCGATCTCGAGCTTCCTCGGCTCGCCCATCTCGGCCTCGATCCTCAACACCGACGGGATGCTGGGCTACCGCGGCTGGCAGTGGCTGTTCATCCTCGAGGCGGTTCCGGCGGTGCTGCTGGGGATCATCGCGTTCGCGGTCCTGCCTGACGGCCCCGGCAAGGCGCGGTGGCTCACGCCGCAGCAGAGCGCGTGGCTGCAGGATCGGCTGGCCGCCGAGCGGGCCTCCGTCGTCCCGGGCGAGGCGGCACCGGCCCGGCATCTCTCGGTCTGGCAAGTGATGCGCAATCGCTACGTGCTCGCCGCCTCGCTGATCTACGCGGGCGCCTCCGGGGCCAGCCAGTGCCTGTCGCTCTGGCAGCCGCAGATCATCAAGTCGTTCGGGCTGACGAACCTGGAGACCGGCCTGCTGAACTCGATCCCGTTCGGCATCGCCTCGGTGCTGATGATCCTGTGGGGTCGCTCCTCGGACAAGCGGCGGGAGCGGGTCTGGCACACGGCAATCCCGCTGGGCCTACTGGCGCTGAGCCTCGCCGCCTCGATCGCGACCACGCAGCTGCTGCCGACGATCCTGATCCTGTGCCTCGCCGTGACGGCGACCTACATGGTGAAGGGCCCGTTCTGGGCGCTCTCCACCGAATGGCTTTCGGCCGGGGCGGCGGCGGCCGGCATCGCGCAGATCAACGCGATCGGCAATATCGGCGGGTTCATCGGCACCTACCTGCTCGGCGTGATCAAGGATGCCACCGGCAGCTATCCGCTCGGCCTGTTGCCCTTGGTGGTGCTGTCGGGAGCGGGCTGCCTGCTGGTCTTGGGCCTCGGCCGTGGCCGGCAGCGGGGCGTTGCGCCGGTGCGGGCCTGACCGGGCGTACCGGCCGGCACCGATTCGCTGGCCAATGGACTTCGCCGGGCGGATGACGCGGTTTCGCCGTCGATTCGTCCGCCCGCACAGCCGTGTCGACGGCATTGCTGTGAAATTCGTGTGTCCGCTCGCGGTCTCCTCACGACGCAGAGACGCCCGCTGAATTTTGCAAGACGATCAGTATCGCGCGCGCCACCGATTTATAGCGCGTTCGAGGTGCATGATCGTACGGCGGGAAAGAATATCTGTGCGGCGTTGTTGCATATTCCGGCCCGAGTCTCGCAACGAACGCACCTGTTGACACGGCAATGCTCGGCCGTTCTTATTCCTGTGCCTGAGGCATGACGCTTCAGCGGTGCCCTTCCTCGGCGATGATCGCTTTCGGGAGGTATACGCGAGTTGCTCGCGCACCCATATATTGAAAGTTGATAGCGCTCAATCGATTGAGATTTTGATCGCGCTTAACAGTCTATATGGCCCCCAAGGCCAGGTTTGATTGGTGTCCGAGATAGTTCTTGATGCCATGAAACGACGCTGCCAGCCCACAGGCTGGCAGCGTCGCCAGCCGGGCGACGACGAAGCTCGAAGTCTTGCGACGGATTGAGCCGTCTAGAGTCAGATAAACCGCCGTCTGAGCAGCGAGGCGAAATGATGAGCGCTCAGACTCCAGAAACCGGGTTGAAGGTTTGAGGAAAGTCTTTGTCAGCCGGTGTTCAGCTCACCACACGGAGCCCGTAAGATGTTCGCTGTCAGCCCCGTTGCGTCTGCCTCTGCCGCCGCGTTGAAGCCGCAGCTGGTCGATGCGCCGGAGCGGATCGCGTCCGTGATGGCAAACCACCTTGCAATCCCGGCGGCGTTCGATCCGAGGACGACTTACGCGCTCACGGCGGATGCGGTCCTGTCGCTGGTCCGGACACGCCAACCTGCTCCGGACGCCACCGCGCCTCAGCCGCAGCACACCGGCGAGACGCGCGCGGCCGAGACTGTGCGCAGCGACGTCGTGACCGGATCACAACCTTCGAGTGATCCTGTCCCGACGGCGACCGCGTTGGATCGCTCGATCGCCGATAGCAAGACGGTCCGGCAGGTCGAAGAAGCCGCGAAATGGGATGCTTACCTTTACAGCATCACGCATATCGACAGCAGCATCATGGCTGCCATCAGCTTCTATCTCATGTGCAACGACGTTCATTATCAGAATTTCAAGGCCGAGCATCCGAGCACGGATATCCATTGGATCAACGTCGACAACAAGAAGATCGTTTCGCTGTGGCCGAAGGTGACGGATCAGTGGTTTCCGCCGCGCTGATGCCGCCGTCCGGGCCGGTCGGCTGCGTGCTCGAACGGCCTTCGACGGGCGCCGTCCGCTAGGGATCCGGTTTCCGCCGTCCGGCCTGAACCAGACTGCAGCGGTTCCGCGCGAAGCCGCCGCGGGCAGAGCGGCGGCAGCATGGTCCGCAGATGCGCCGCGAAGGCCCGGGCCAGCGCTGCTGCGCGGCGTTCGTCGCAGCGGATCACGAGGCCGAACTTCGGCCGGGGCGGCAATTCGGCGTCCGCTGCAGCAGCGCTTCGCCTCCCTCGGTGACCTGCACGGCTGCGGCCTGCTTCAGGAGATGGAGATCGTGGCCGACCGCCGGATCAAGGTGCCGGCACCGGAGCTGGGTGATGCGATCACGCGGCGCCGCCTGGATTTGGGCCTCAGCATGAACATCGTGCAACTGCCGGGTATGGGCGGCGTGTTCCGCATCGCGCCGCCGCTGACGGTGCCGCAGGCGAAGATCGATCAGGGCGTGGACATCCCGGTGCGCGCCCTCGAAGCCTCAGTCTAGGGCGCCTGGGATCGGGATCCCAAAGGGCGAGCCCTTTGGCGGGGTTCGGGGGCGGAGCCCCTGAGGCATCGGGCCAAGCCCGACACCAGGGCTCTGCCCTGGACCCGCAAAAGGTCGGAGACCCAGCCCTTTCAAGGTGTTTGATTTGCCAGAACCCTGGCGGTTGCGACATGGGCGTTGGTCTGGCGTGCGGGCTCGGTAGACCGCGGCTTGGGTTTTCGCTGGCTGGCGGCCACGCGTTTGGGGTC
>NZ_VRVD01000214.1:0-7452 GCF_008040015.1 Methylobacterium sp. WL18
CCCCTTCGGGGGCCACCCTCCCCCGCAGAGGGGGGAGGGGGAGATGCGTGTTTCCGGCCCTCGCCCTCGCTGCGAAATCAAAGGCGTGCCGTTCGACATGGGTCAGTTTACATGACGGCGCCCCTCGCCACGGCCGATCCCGCAACCTCGTCCCAAAAAAACACCCGCATGGGCCGGCTGGACGCGGTCGGCTACCTGATCTGCCTCGGCGGCATCGTCCGGCGCGAGTTGCTGCGCTTCTTCAATCAGAAGGAGCGGTTCTTCTCGGCGTTGGTCCGGCCGCTGGTGTGGCTGTTCATCTTCGCCGCGGGGTTCCGTAACACCCTCGGGGTCTCGATCGAGCCGCCCTACCAGACCTACGTGCTCTACGAGGCCTACGTGGTGCCGGGGCTCGCCGTGATGATCCAGCTGTTCAACGGCATGCAATCGTCGCTCTCCATGGTCTACGACCGCGAGGTCGGCTCCATGAAGGTGCTGCTGACCTCGCCGTATCCGCGCTGGCTGCTGCTGCTCGCCAAGCTGATCGCCGGCGTCTCGGTGTCGATCGTGCAGGCCTACGCGTTCCTGGCGGTGGCGTATTTCTGGGAGACCGACATCCCGCCGCTCGGGTACCTGACGGCGCTCCCGGCCTTCCTGGCCTCGGGGCTGATGCTGGGGGCGATCGGCCTGTTCCTGTCGTCGCTGGTCCGCCAGCTCGAGAACTTCGCCAGCGTGATGAACTTCGTGATCTTCCCGATGTTCTTCGCCTCCTCGGCGCTCTACCCCCTGTGGCGGATCCGGGAATCCTCGGAAACGCTCTACTGGATCTGCGAGTTGAACCCGTTCAGCCACGCGGTCCAGCTCGTGCGCTTCGCCCTCTACCTCCAGTTCGAGCCGGTCGCCTGCGCGGTCGTGGTCGGCGTGACCCTCGCCTTCTTCGGCATGGCGGTCGTCGCCTACGATCCGGGCCGCGGCATCATGGCCCGGCGCGGCGGCCCGGCCGGCGACGCCACCTAGGGCCGCGTGCCGGATAGCGTACCCGGCCTGCGACCCTATCTCCTTATGACCGCGTGATGATTTCGGAAGACCGCTTTCCACCTTCCGCATCATGCCCCGACGGAACCCGCCCGATGCATAGCCTCGCCCGCCTCCTCGTCCCGGCCTTCGGGCTCGCCCTGATGACGGGCCCCGCGCTCGCGCAGCCCAGGCAGGACCCGGACTGGCCCTGCGTGCAGCGCAAGGTCGCGACCCTCAGCCCGGGACAGTTCTGGACCGGGCCGGACATCGCCGCGGCCGGCGACTGGGGCAGCGACAACGACGCGGCGGTGCTGGCGCAGAAGATCGCGTCCCGGCGCACCGAGCTGTCCGAGGTCGGCCCGCTGCTCGATGGGTTCGTCGGCAAGCTCGGCGCCGACAAGGATGCCCGGGCCAAGTCCCTGACCCACGTCTACGCGGGGGTGTTCGAGGTCATCAACGGCGAGCGCGACAAGATCATGGGCGGCATCGCGCGCTACGCGCAGGGGCAGCGGCGCATGGCCGAGCGGATCCGCGACGAGGCCGACAAGATCAGCCAGACCAAGGACGCGCCCAGCGCCACGGACGCCACCGAGTTGCCGAAGGACCAGTCCGAGATCGAGACCAAGTTCGCCTGGGACCGCCGCATCTTCCAGGAGCGCAGCCAGTCGCTCACCTACGTCTGCGAGGTTCCGCAGCTTCTGGAACAGCGCCTCGGCGAGGTCGCCCGCCTGATTCAGGCCCGGCTCTGAGGGGCGGCCGCGGACGGGATGCGGGCATTGCCTAATTATCCCGTCCGGTTTGCCGAATGATCCCTAAGTTGCTGAAATCGTTATCGAAACTGTTGCTGTCAAACCACGTGCGTCGATGTTCGAGTTCGGTATTTCCCAAAGGTTGCTGAAACACGGCGCGCGTGGTGTTCAATCAATTGTGTCCTTTTCCTTCACCCGCCAAGAGTGACGCCAAGCTCGGCTGAAACGAGCGTGGGTTCACGGCAAGGGGTTTGGGATGTCATTGAGGGGGCTTCGGAGCAGCCTGATCGCGTCGGCGTCGGTTCTGGGTGGGGCGATGCTGCCCTCGGCCGCGCAGGCTCAGAACGCCGTGACGCTGGGCGAGATCAGCGTCGTCTCGACCTCGCCGGTGGGTTCGGGCGGCGGCAACTCGAGCCGCGTGCAGAACCTCAACGGCCCGGGTGGGCTGGAGCCGGCCGGCTCGGCGCCGCCGCCGATCGGCCCGGTCCGCCTCCGGGGCAGCGAGCAGCCGCTCTACAAGATCCCCAGCACGGTCGAGACCGTCACCGCCAGCGACATCACGGTCGACCGCGGCACCGACAACGTCGTGGCGACCCTCGCCCGCCGCACGCCCGGCCTCAACCTGTCCGACTCGCAGGGCAATTCGAACCGCCCCGACGTGACCTATCGCGGCTTCACCGTCTCGCCGGTCCAGGGCGTGCCGCAGGGCCTGGCCGTCTACCAGAACGGCGTGCGCATCAACGAGGCCTTCGGCGACACCGTCAACTTCGACCTGATCCCGCCGCAGGCGATCCAGCGGATCGACGTCGTCACCGGCAACCCGGTCTTCGGCCTCAACGCGCTGGGCGGCGCGGTCAACATCCAGATGAAGAACGGCTTCACCTGGCAGGGCACCGAGATCACCGCGTTCGGCGGCTCCGACGCCCGCACCGCCGGCTACGTCGAGTACGGCAAGGTCTCGGGCCCGTGGAGCGTCTACTTCACCGGCGACGGCCTGAACGACCGCGGCTGGCGCTACGAGAGCCCGAGCACGATCGGCCGGCTCTACGGCGACGTCGGCTACCGCTCGCAGGATTCCGAGTTCCACCTGATCGGGCTCGCCGCCCGCAGCTTCTTCGGCGCCGCCGCCGCCACGCCGGTGGACTTCAGCCACCGCGACCCGCGGTCGATCTTCACCTACCCGCAGACCAGCACCACCGAAGTCGGCACGATCCAGCTCACCGGCCGGGTCGACGTGTCGCCGACCTGGGACCTGGCCGGCAATGCCTATTTCCGCCGCTTCAGCCAGACCTACGTCGACGGCAACGACGGCAACTTCGAGAACTGCAGCACCCGCTCCAGCTTCCGCGGCAACCTCTGTTTCGAGGACGACGGCTTCAGCCCGGGCGCCGGCCAGTCGCAGCTCGCCTTCCGCAACCAGTTCCTGATCCTCGGCCAGCAGAACCAGCGCGTCCCGTTCCGGTCCGGGATCCCGTACGGCACCCTCGACGTGACCAAGACGGAGGCCACGGGCTTCGGCGGCTCGCTCCAGGCGGCCAACCGCGACCGGGTGTTCGGCCTGCCCAACACCTTCCTGGTCGGCGGCAGCATCGATGCGGCCAACTACTCGTTCAAGTCGTCCAGTACCCTCGGCGTGATCAACCCGAACCTGTCGATCACCACCGATCCGAGCAACCCCTATTACGGCAACATCCCGGGCCTCGGCACGCCGCAGCTCCGCACCGCCGGCGCCCTCGGCATCGCGCCGAGCTCGGTCAACGGCTCGAACCTCTACATGGGCCTCTACACCCTCGACACCCTGGACGTGACCGACCGGCTGTCGCTCACGGCGGGCGCGCGGCTCAACTTCGCCCGCATCCAGAGCGAGGACCTGACCGGCTTCTCGCCGGACGTGACCGGCACCCATTACTACAACAAGATCAACCCGGTCGCCGGCCTGACCTACCGCTTCACCGACGCGCTGAACCTCTACGGCAGCTACTCGGAATCGAACCGCGCGCCGACGCCGCTGGAACTGGCCTGCTCCAACCCGGACCGGCCGTGCCTGCTGCCGAACTCGCTGGTGGCCGACCCGCCGCTCAAGCAGGTCACCGGGCGGACCTACGAGGTCGGCTTCCGCGGCGCGCTGCCGAACACCTATGACGGCGGCGTCATCAGCTACAAGATCGGCGCCTTCCGCACCGACCTGTCGAACGACATCCTGTCGCTCGCCACCCCCGGCAACACCGCCCGCGCCTACTTCGTGAACGTGCCCTCGACCCAGCGTCAGGGCATCGAGGTCGGCAGCGAGTACACGGCCGACTACCTCCGGGTCTACGCCAACTACGCCCTGATCGACGCCACCTTCCAGTTCAACGGCACCCTGTCCTCGCCCAACAATCCGCTCGCGGATGACGGCGCGATCAACGTCCGCAAGGGCAACGTCGTGCCGCTGGTGCCGACCCACCAGTTCAAGGCCGGCTTCGACTACTTCGTCACCCCGAACTGGCAGTTCGGCGTCTACCTCCAGGCCTTCTCGGCGTCCTACTTCCGCGGCGACGAGTCGAACCTGAACCGCAAGCTGCCGCCCTACTACGTCCTGAACTTCCAGACGAAGTACCAGGTCACCAAGAACCTCGAGCTGTTCGGCCTGGTCACCAACCTGACCAACAACCGCTACGCCACGTTCGGCACCTTCGCCGAGCCGGGCGCGGTGGCCGGCAACCTGCGGATCACCGACCCGCGGACCACGACGCTGTCGCAGCCGCTCTCGATCTACGGCGGCATCCGCTACGCCTTCGGCGCCGACCCGGTGCCGATGTCGGCCGAGCCGATCATCCGCAAGTACTGAACCCCGGAAGTACTGAAGCCGGGAAGTACTGACGCTGTCGAAGGCGTCGGGCCAGGGCGCTCCGCGCGGTCTTCGGACCGGGTGGGGCGCCCTTGGCGTTTTCAGCTCCCCGCCCGACGCCGGCCGTGCGGCCTCACGTCTCAGGAACGGGCCCCGGCGCCCCGCGTCTCATCCGGGAGCGCCAGAGGCGGCGGCCGGTCCTCGATCCGGCGACCCGCCTCCGAACCTGCGCGAACGATTTGGAGACACGCCTCGATGATGATGAGATTCGCCTTCGCAGCCCTGGCCCTCGCGGCCGCCACGCCGGCCTGGGCGACCCCGTGCGCCGACGAGGTGTCCACGCTGCAGAAGCGCCTCGACAGCGCGGGCGCCGCCGCTGTGACCGGCACGACGCCCCCCGGCGGCACGACCTCGTCGCATTCCGACAAGGCGCTCGCGACCCCGCCGGCCCTCACCAAGGGCGACGCCGACGTGAAGCCGACCGCCTCCGGCGTCGAGGAGGCGAAGAAGCTCGTCGCCAAGGCCGCCGCCGAGGACAAGGCCGGCAACGCCGAGGCCTGCCGCAACACGATCATGCAGGCCAAGGAAAAGGCCGGCGCCCTCCCGTAGGGTTTTTCGGGACGCCGGATACCTCGTCGGGACAGTTCCCCCCGCGACCTCGTCCCGGGATGCGTCCGCCCAGCCGGGGCTTCGATGGACCCGTTCCGGAGGCATGGTGTCTCCGGACGGGCTCCGTCGAGGCGGAACGTTCTTCGATCGGTTGCCCGATGGCCTCCGCAGCGTCGTAGGCTGCACCGGCAGCATGGCATCAGCGGTGTCGGATCGAGGCCCGTGTCGCGGGAAAATCCCGATCGCACACGCCGCCCGGCACCGCGCCACGTTCCGGTTTCTTTACTTCGTCGCGCGATGGCTGATCCGCCCGGGCCGTGTTGCCCGAGAGGGGCAACGTCATGATCTCGTCGCGTGCCAAGCATCGGGTGTTCGCGTCCGGCTTCCGCGCGATCCAGGCGTTCGGCGCTGATCGCTGGCTGGCTCCGGCCGCCCGCGGCCTCGGGGTGATCCTGACCTTTCACCACGTCAGCCCGGATCCGGTGCCGGCCTTCGCGCCGAACCGGCTCCTCAGCATCACCCCGGATTTCCTGGATCTCACCCTGCGCGAACTCGACGCGCGCGGCTTCGACATCATCGGGCTCGATGCGGTGCCGGAACGGCTGGCCGCCCGGGATTACGGTCCGCCCTTCGCGGTCCTGACCTTCGACGACGGATACCGTGACAATGTCGAGCACGCCCGCCCGGTGCTCGAGCGGCACGGCGCCCCCTGGACCCTGTTCGTGGCGAGCGGCTTCGCCGACCAGCGCGGGCGCCTGTGGTGGATCGAGCTGGAGCGGGCGATCGCGCGTCTCGACCGGGTACGGATCGACATCCACGGCCGCAGCCTCGATCTGCCGGCCCGCAACCCGCAGGAGAAGGCCCTGGCCTTCGAGGCGCTCTACCGCGACCTGCGCCGCGGCAGCGAGGCCGCGCTTCTCGACCGGATCGCCGACCTGTGCCGGCAGGCTGGCCTCGCACCGGGCAGGATCGCACCCGAACTGTGTCTGTCGTGGGATGAATTGCGGGCGCTGGGCCGTGACCCGGCGGTGACGTTCGGGGCGCACACGGTCAGCCATCCGATGCTCGCCAAGCACGATACGGCGACCGTCGCCCGCGAGATCGCCGAGAGCCGCGCCCGGATCGAGGCCGAGCTCGGCCGCGAGATCCGGCATCTGTCCTACCCAGTCGGCGACCCGACCTCGGCCGGCCCCCGAGAATTCGCCCTCGCCGCGGATCAGGGTTTCGCCACCGCGGTGACGACGAGACCCGGCCATCTGTTCGCCGACCATGCCGGGCATCTGCGCGCCCTACCGCGGGTCTCGATCAACGGCTGCCACCAGTCGCGGGCGGCGCTGGCGGGATTGCTGTCCGGCGTCCCGTTCCTGGCCTGGAACCGCGGGCGGCGCCTCAACGTCGCCTGACCGGATCGCTCATGCGATATCTGCCGGTAACGTGTCGTGCGGATCGTGCGCCGCCAAGCCAAGCGGCCGGAAGTGACGGACGTTACGCGTCAGGATCGTCCAGCCGCGACATAGCGCCGTCGCGCCGATGGCGAGGTCCGCCATGCCGGGGGCATGGCCTTCTCGCCTGGCCACGTCGGACAGGCGGCCGATACACCGGGCGATCTCGAGATCGATCGGCAGAATCTGAGCGCTGTAGAGGTGCAGCAGCGTCTCCAGCCAATCCGACAGACGCGCCGCCTTGCGAGAAGCGCCATCCCGGCGGCATTTGGCGATACCGTCCTCGATTTCGGCGATGGTGATCACCGAAAGGTGCAGGCTGGCGCTGTTTCGGTGCATCCAGGCGATCAGGTCGTCGGCCGGGATCGCCTTGGTTGGTGCGGCCGCCGAAAGGACATTGGTATCGACGAGGTACACAGGCGTCAGAGATCGATTCTTCTCAGCGCACCGGATCGCGGCGGAAGATCCTCCGTTTCGAGAGGCGCGGCCATCAGGAGCCGGCCGAAGGATGGGACCTGCGAAAGCCGTTGCCACTCTTCGAAGCTGAGCAGCACGGCCTCGGGCCGGCCATGGCGTGTGATGACGGAGGGTTGGCCCTGCCGGGCCTTGTCGATGACGGCCGAGAGCGTCGCCTTGGCGTCCCGCAACTGGATTTCCCGCATCCGACCCTCCACGACGACATCGGCATCGTAGGGGTGGGGATCGGCGCCGGCAACGCTGCTTGAAAGTCCTCAGCGCCGGCGGCGATGCCGGTAGCCGGTCGAGAACGAGGCGTATTGCCGGCCGCCCCGCCGCGAGCGGTACCGGCCGCGGCGGGGCGGCCGGC
>NZ_VRVD01000215.1:0-7422 GCF_008040015.1 Methylobacterium sp. WL18
GCGCGCGACCCTGCTGGCCGCCTGGCGGGTGATCCTGCTCGGCACCGTGCCGGCGGTGGCGGGCTCCTACGCGGTGTATTACGCGCTCGACGCCACCAACCTGCTGCCCTCCCGGCTGCTGCCGGTGGCCGCCGCGATCCTGGGCGGCCTCGCCTTCATCGCCTTCGTGGAGGCCCTGTGCGACGGGCTGCTCAGCCCCGACAAGCCGGCCTGGCGCCCCGCCCCGGTCGGGGACGCGGCGGCCACCCGGCTGACCCGGCTGGCGGTGGGCATCGCCACGGTGCTGACCGTGGTGAAATCCGTGGAGGCCTTGAATTCCGGGATCTCGGCGGCCTTGCCGATCTCGATCGCGACCCGGGGCCTCGGCGCCGTGGCCACGGCGCTGATCCTGGCGGTGGGCCTGCACCGGTTCGCCGACACCGATCAGGAAGAGGAGGCCTGCTTCGGCCCCTACGTGCCGACCAAGACCACCACGGGCATCGGCGGCCCGGCCCGGCTGCTCGGCTGGGCCGCGGTGGGGCTGATCGGGCTCGGTGCGCTGGTGGGCTACGTCGCCTTCGCGGCCTTCCTGATCGATCAGCTGATCTGGGCCGCGAGCGTCCTGGTGCTGCTCTACCTGCTGGTCCAGAGCGTCGACACGTTCATCGGCCGGGCGCTCACCGACGAGACCCGGCTGGCCACCGCGCTCCAGGCCAACACCGGCCTGCGCAAGCGCTCGCTGAACCAGATCTCGGTGCTGGCGACCGGGGCCGCCCGGGTGGTGCTGATCCTGGTGGCGGCGCTCTTGGTGCTGGCGCCCTGGGGGCTCGATTCCACCGACATCGTCTCGTCGATCCGCCAGGCCTTCTTCGGCTTCAAGGTCGGGGACGTGACAATCTCGCTGTCGAGCATCGCGTTCGGCATCGGCATCCTGGTGCTCGGCGTGTTCGTCACCCGGGCGGTGCAGCGCTGGCTCGAGCTGACCTACCTGCCGGCCACCGACCTGGACGCCGGCCTGCGCAACTCGATCACCACGATCGCGGGCTATTGCGGCTTCCTGCTCGCCCTGGCGCTCGCCTTCTCGTATCTCGGCCTGAGCCTGGAGAAGCTGACCATCGTGGCCGGCGCCCTCTCGGTGGGTATCGGTTTCGGCCTGCAATCGATCGTCAACAACTTCGTCTCCGGCCTGCTGCTGCTCTGGGAGCGCCCGATCCGGGTCGGCGACCAGGTGGTGATCGGCGATTCGGAGGGCATCGTGAAGCGCATCTCGGTGCGCTCCACCGAGATCCAGACCTTCGACCGCTCGTCCGTGATCGTGCCGAACTCGAACCTGATCTCCGGGGTGGTCAAGAACCGAGTGCGGGGCGACCGCTCCGGCCGGGTCAGCATCACGGTGAGCGTCCTGCGCAACCAGGATCCGGTGCGGGCCGCCGAGCTGATCGTCGGCTGCGCGCAGGGCCATGCCGACGTGCTGAAGGACCCCGTCCCCCGGGTGGTGTTCAAGAAGATCGGCGACCCGTTCCTGGAGTTCGAGCTCCTGGTCTGGATCGTGGACGTCAGCCTGGGCCAGAAGGTCCAGACCGACCTGAACTACGCGGTGTTCGCGACCCTCTCGGGGGCGGGCTTCATCCCGCCGCTCGGCCCCGGCGCCAGCATCGTGACCGTGCAGGGCTTCGAGGCGATGCAGGCCGCCATGGGCGAGATCGCGAGCCGGTTCGGGCCGGGCGCACCGGCCTCCGACGCCCAAGAGGTCAAGGAATCCGGGGCATCGCCCCCCCAGCCGCAGCGCGACCGCGGCCTCCGCAGCGCCGGAGGGTGAGGACGGGCGGCCCGCGCGGCGGAGACGGTCGCGCAATCGCTCCGCGCTCCCTATATCGCCCGAGCGTCCGAGCCGGATGCGGAAGCGTGGATCTGGAAACGTGGGCGGACGCAACCTGAGACGAGGCCTGCTCGCGGCGGCCGGCATCCCGGCGCTGGCACTGCTCGGCGCCTGCGCCACCGACGTGCAGACCACCGCGGCGCTGCCGAGCATCTACCTGCCGCTGGCCAGCCAGACCGCCCATGTCGACACCGACGCCGCCCGGGACATGATCTCGTCCTATCGCCGCAACCGCGGCGCCGGCCCGCTGACGGTGGATCCCGAGCTGCAGCGACTGGCCGAGGCCGAGGTGGCCGCCATGGCGCTCGCCGACCGGCCGAGCCGGGCGCAGACCGTGAAGTCCGCGGTCGGGCGGCTCGGCTTCTCCGAGGTGAACGCCAACCTGTCGGCCGGCTACCACACCCTGGCCGAAGCCTTCTCGGGCTGGCGCGAGAGCCCCCCGCACGACGCCACGATGCTCGACCCCCGGGCGACACGGATGGGGATCGCCACAGCCTACGCGCCGGGCTCGAAATACAAGGTCTACTGGGCGCTGCTCACCGCCAAGTAGCGTACGGTGCCAGCTGAAAGACAGGTTCGCAGGGCCCTGCCCTGCACCCGCAAAAGGTCGCGGACCTTTTGAAACCCTGACTGTCCGCGATGGATCGCCTACGGCAGCCCCTTCAGGTTCGGCACCGGGGGCGCCTCCTTCATCAGCGTCACCGTCACCCGGCGGTTGGCCGCGAGATAGGGGTTGTCGGGGAACATCGGCTCGGTGTCGGCCTTGCCGGAGACCGAGGCGAACCGGTCGTCCTGCAGTCCGGCGCCGGCCAGGATCTCCCGCACGCTGAGCGCCCGGCCGGCCGACAGCTCCCAGGGCGGCGCCGGCGGGCGCTGGCCCGGCCGTTCGGTGGCGGTGAAGCCCGTGACGGCGATGCGGTTCGGCATCTGCCGCAGGGTCGGGGCGAGCGTCTCGAGCAGGCGCCGGGTGCGCTCGTTCGGGCGGGTCGAGCCGTCCGGGAACATCGAGCGCCCGTCCTGGTCGACGATCGACAGGTCGAGGCCCTGCTCGGACCGGACGATCACCACGTTCTTCGACAGCTCGGCGATGTCCGGCATGTCCTGCAGCGCCTGCCGCAGGGAGGCCGCCGCGAGGCCGAAATTGTCCGGCTCGCCGGTCTCGGTCAGGCCGAATTCGCTGCTCTGGTCGCGCCGGGGCGGCGTGGTCCGGTCCGTGGCTTTGTCCGGCGGGATGGAGCGCAGGTACTTCACGTGGTCGGCCGCCGGCAGGCCCTCGGATTCGAGGATGCCGGCGAACTTCGAGTCCTTGTTCACCCCGAAGGCGTCGCGCATCGAGCCGGCGACCACCTGCATCTTCTTCTGGTCCTGCGTCGAATAGGCCGCGACCATCACGAAGAAGCTCATCAGGAGCGCCATCAGGTCGGCGAAGGTCACGAACCAGCCGTGGCCGCCATGCGCGCCGCCGCGCTTCCGTCTGGTCATATCAGACGGCCGGTTCCATCAGCGCTTCGCGATGGTTGTGCGGCAGGTAGGCGATCAGCATCTCGCGCACCAGCGTCGGGCTCTTCTGGTCGCGGATCATCAGGATGCCGTCGATGATCAGCGAGCGGGAGACGTCCTCCTCCTCGAGCTTCACGTGCAGCTTGTCGGCGAGCGGCAGGGTGACCAGGTTGGCGATCACGGCGCCGTAGAGCGTGGCCAGCAGCGCGGTCGCCATGGCGGGCCCGAGCTTCGAGGGGTCGGACATGTTGGCGAACATCGCCACCATGCCGAGGATCGTGCCGATCATGCCCCAGGCCGGGGCGCAGTCGCCGTAGGCCCGGTAGACCTTCGAGCCCTCGTCGAGATGCATCAGGAAGTTGTCGCGGTCGCGCTCCATCGTGTGGCGGATGAAGTCCCGGTCGTAGCCGTCGGCGATGTAGCGCGCGCCCTGGGCCAGGAACGGGTCGGAGATCTCCATGTTCTCCAGCGCGATCGGGCCGGACTTGCGGACCACGTCGGCGATCTTGGTGATCTCCTCGATCAATTCCTGCGGCTTCACCGAGCGCATCATGAAGGCGTAGCGCAGGCCCATCGGCAGGCCGTGCACGATCACCGAGAACGGGAAGCGGATCATCGTGGCCGCGGTGGCGCCGCCGAACACCACCACCGCCGCGTGCTCCGACGCGTAGGCGCCGAAATGGCCGCCATCGAGCAGGATCAGCCCAACCACGACGCCGAGGCCCGAAAGCAGGCCGAGTGCGGTTGCGAGATCCATGGCCCTGGGCGCCCGATGCAAAATCGTAAAGAAGCCGCCCCGGCTTTGGCTTGCGGCCGGGTTATTCACAGCGTTAGGAAATCTTGCTGAACGAACCGTAAAGGCGGACGCTTCGACCCTGTATAGGGCCGTCATCGCCCGTTCAGGCGGGCCCGGGCATAAGCCGTGTCGTGCGAGGGGTTTGGCGACGGAATCGGCGATGGCCGCCCGCCGCACGGACCTTAAGAAGTGGCGCGAGACCCGGATACACGGGCCGCGTCGGGGGTGGCGGAGCGGTGGCGATGGTTCGTCTGTACGGGCGGGTCCTGGGTTTCCTGAAGGCGGATCGGCGGCTGGCCATCGGCTTGGCGGCCACCAACGTCGTGCTGGCGGTGGCGGCCTTCGCCGAACCGCTGCTGATGGGCCGGATCATCGATCAGCTGACCCACCTCAAGCGCGGCGGCAACGCCATGGCCACGATGCTGCCCCTGCTGGCGGCCTGGGTGGCGTTCGGCTTCTTCACCATCGCGGCGGGCGTGTTCATCGCGCTCCACGCCGACCGGCTGGCCCACCGCAACCGCCTGTCGTCGATGGCGAGCTACTTCGAGCACGTCCTCGACCTGCCGCTGGCCTTCCACTCGGCCAACCATTCCGGCCGGGTCCTGAAGGCGATGCTGGAGGGCACCAACGGCATGGCCTGGCTGTGGCTCGGCTTCTTCCGCGACCACCTCGTCGCCCTGGTCTCGCTGGTCGTGCTCCTGCCGATGACCCTGTTCATCAACTGGCAGCTCGGCTCGATCTTGGTGGTGCTGATGCTCGCCTTCACGGCGCTGACCACCTTCGTGATGCGCCGGACCGAGACGCTCCAGGGCCAGGTCGAGGAATTCAATTCCGGCCTCGCCGCCCACGCCTCGGACGCGCTCGGCAACGTCGCGGTGATCCAGTCCTTCACCCGCGCCAAGGCCGAGAAGGACGCGATGCGCGGCATCATCACCAACCTGCTCGCCGCGCAGATCCCGGTCCTGTCCTGGTGGGCGCTCGCCAACGTGGCGACCCGCGCCTCGGCGACCATCACCATGACGGCGATCTTCGTCACCGGCATCTGGCTGTACCAGGCCGGGACCACCACGGTGGGCGAGGTCGTGGCCTTCATGAGCCTGGCCACCGCCTTCGTGGCGCGGCTCGACCATGTGGTCGGCTTCGTTAACGGATTGTTCCAGCAGGCGCCCAAGATCGCCGAGTTCTTCGAGATCTACGACACCGTGCCGGCCGTGGCCGACCGTCCCCATGCCCGGCAGGTCGCCCGGTTCGAGGGCGAGGTCACCTTCGACGACGTCGCCTTCTCGTATGACGGCCGGCGCAAGGCGCTGGACGGCGTCTCGTTCTCGGCCCGCCCGGGCGAGACCGTGGCGCTGGTCGGCACCACCGGCTCGGGCAAGTCGACGACGCTGGGCCTCCTGCACCGCAGCTTCGATCCGTCCTCCGGGGCGATCCGCATCGACGGCCTCGACGTGCGCGACATCGGCCTCTCGTCCCTGCGCCACAACATCGGCGTGGTGTTCCAGGAGCCGATGCTGTTCGCCCGCTCGATCCGCGAGAACCTGCAGGTCGGCTGCCCCGACGCCACCGATGCCGAGATGCTCGACGCCCTCGATCGGGCCCAGGCCGGCGCCTTCATGGCGCGCCAGCAGGACGGGCTCGACACGGTGATCGGCGAGCGCGGCCGGTCGCTCTCCGGCGGCGAGCGTCAGCGGCTCTCGATCGCCCGGGCGCTCCTGAAGAACCCGCCGATCCTGATCCTCGACGAGGCGACCTCGGCGCTGGACGCCGCCACCGAGCGCAAGCTCCAGGGCGCCCTGGAAGCCGTCATGGAGGGGCGCACCACCTTCGTGATCGCCCACCGGCTCGCCACGATCCGCGACGCCGACCGCATCCTGGTGTTCCACGAGGGCCGGATCGTTGAGGCCGGCACGTTCGACGCGCTGGTCGCCCAGAACGGCCGCTTCGCCGAACTCGCCCGGGCCCAGTTCATGGCGGCCGAGGCCGACGAGGACGAGGGGCGGCTGGCCCTGGCGGCCTGAAGCGCCGATCCATGGGTTTCCAAAGGGCTCAGCCCTTTGGCGGGTGATCAGGGCGGAGCCCTGATGGGACAGCACCCCAGGCTCCGTCCTGGACCTGCAAAAGGTCTCGACCCTTCGCATCCATGATTGTTCAACGATCGACGCTAGAGTGTCTCGGGAGCGGTCGCCCGGGGGGCGGCCGTCCCGACCATGCGAGTCCCAAAAAATGCTGCGTGAGATCGTCCTCGACACCGAGACCACCGGCACCGAGGCGCGGAACGGCGACCGGCTGATCGAGATCGGCGCGGTCGAGCTGTTCAACCACATCCCCACGGGCCGGACCTTCCACCGCTACTGCAACCCGCAGCGGGCGGTCTCCGAGGGGGCGTTCAACGTCCACGGGCTGTCGGACGCGTTCCTGTCGGACAAGCCGGTCTTCGCCGACATCGTCGGCGAGCTGCAGGCCTTCCTGGCCGACGGGCGCCTGGTCATCCACAACGCGCCCTTCGACGTGGGCTTCCTCAACATGGAATATGCCCGGCTCGGGACGAACGCGCCGCCGCCGATCCAGCTGGACGACGTGGTCGACACCCTGCCGATGGCCCGGCGCAAGCATCCGGGCGCGGCCAACAACCTCGACGCCCTGTGCAACCGCTACGGCATCGACACCAGCCGGCGCACCAAGCATGGGGCGCTCCTCGACGCGCAGATCCTGGCGGAGGTCTATGTCGAGTTGCTCGGCGGCAAGCAGACCAGCCTCGGGCTCCTGGATGCCCAGACCGGCCCGGCGGTCCGGACCGTCGTCCAGGCGGCTCCGGCGGCCCCGAGGCCGTACCGGAGCCGCCTTACGGATGAGGAGCGGGCGAGGCACGACAGCTTCCGCGCGAGCCTCGGTGCGGCGCCGATCTGGGCCGAGTATATCGGCGCCGACGACCCGGCCTGACCGGCCTTGCCGCATCGCACATCGGCCTCTATTGCATCGCACCATAGGCCGACCCGCGGGCCATTCCGGCCCCGACACGGACGCTGATGTGACCAAGCGCGCACCCATCATGGATCCCTTCGGCAAGCTGAAGGCTCTGCAGGACGGCGCCCGCGATCGGGCCACGCATTCGCCCTTCGCCGACATGATCGAGGCCACCCGCCTGACCAGCCTCGGCCGCCTGGACGAGGCGACCGCCCTGATCCAGCGCAGTTTTGGCGGCTACGCGGCCTCGCCGCCGCCGGAGGAGCCCCCGCAGCAGCCCCCGGATGCACCGAGCGCGGCC
>NZ_VRVD01000216.1:0-7390 GCF_008040015.1 Methylobacterium sp. WL18
GTGCCACGCCCCCGTCCCCGCGCCCGCCAGACGCGCGCCGGGCGCAACCCGCTGTGCTTGTTGCACAACGGCATTCCGTGTAGAGTGCGGCCACACCCGACATCACCCGTCGCTTAAGCTGAGGAGCCGCCCCGCATGGCGCGCGTCACCGTCGAAGACTGCATCGAGAAGGTCGAGAACCGGTTCGAGCTGGTGCTCCTGGCGAGCCACCGGGCGCGCCTCCTGGCCGCCGGCGCCCCGCTCACCATCGACCGCGACCGCGACAAGAACCCCGTCGTGGCCCTGCGCGAGATCGGCGACGAGACGATCACGGCCGACGACCTCAAGGAACAGCTGATCCACTCGATGCAGAAATACGTCGAGGTCGACGAGCCGGAGGCCGAGACCGTGCCGCTGCTGTCGAGCTCGCCGGCCGCCGCCGCCGTGGCCCCGCAATCCTCCAGCGACGATGGGGCGGTCCAGTTCGACCGCATGAGCGAGGAGGACCTGCTGCGCGGCCTCGAGAACCTCGCCCCGCCGGTCGAGACCGACGACGAGGGCGAGTGAGCCCGAGAATCGAGTAGGGGCGTGTAAGCCTCGGAAAGCGAGCCGCACCACGTGGGTCTGGATGATCACGACCTGACCGCGACCGGACCCGGCGGAGACGCCGGGTTCTTGCGTTCGGACGGCGAAACCGTCGCAACCGGCGCTTTTCCCCCGCCGGGGGCTGGCGCCGGCACGTCCGTTGCGGGAGAGTCGGCCGTGATCCCGACCCCGCGTGCCACCCAGGAACCGACGACGTCCCGGCGGATGATGCGCCAGTACGAACTCGTCGAGCGGGTGAAGCGCTACAACCCGGCCGCCGACGAGGCGCTGCTCAACCGCGCCTACGTGTACGCCATGCAGGCGCACGGCACGCAGAAGCGCGCGTCCGGCGACCCGTTCTTCGCGCATCCCCTCGAAGTCGCCGGGATCCTCACCGACCTCCACCTCGACGACGCCACCATCGTGGCCGCGGTCCTGCACGACACCGTGGAGGACACCGAGGCGACCCTGGAGGAGATCCGCCGGCTGTTCGGGCCGGAGATCGGCGCGCTGGTCGACGGGCTGACCAAGCTCAAGCGGCTCGACCTGGTCTCCAAGCAGGCCGCCCAGGGCGAGAACTTCCGCAAGCTGCTCCTGGCGGTCGCCGCGGACGTGCGCGTGCTGCTGGTCAAGCTCGCCGACCGCCTGCACAACATGCGCACCCTCCACCACATGCGGGAGGACAAGCGCCACCGCATCGCCCAGGAGACCCTGGACATCTACGCGCCGCTCGCCGGCCGGATGGGGATGCAGGAGCTGCGCGAGGAGCTGGAGGACCTGGCCTTCCGCAACATCGAGCCGGAGGTCTACGCCACCATCACGCAGCGGCTCGCCCGCCTCACCGCCAAGTCCGAGCGTGTGGTCGAGACCATCGCGCAGGTGCTGACCGAGAAGCTGTCGGCCCAGGGCATCACCGCCGAGGTCAGCGGCCGGCAGAAGCGGCCGTTCTCGATCTGGTCGAAGATGGAGCGCAAGTCGGTCGCCTTCGAGCAGCTCTCCGACATCTTCGGCTTCCGGGTGATCGTGGACACGGTCCAGGATTGCTACGCGGCGCTCGGGATCGTCCATACCAGCTGGCCGATGGTGCCGGGCCGGTACAAGGACTACATCTCGACCCCGAAGCAGAACGATTACCGGTCGATCCACACCACGGTGATCGGGCCCAAGAGCCAGCGCGTCGAGCTGCAGATCCGCAGCCGCGCCATGGACGACATCGCCGAATACGGCATCGCGGCGCACGCCCATTACAAGGAACTCGGCAAGGACGTGCCCAGGGAGCCGGGCAGCGTCCACCCGAAGCTGGCGGCCGAGAGCGGCGCCTACCAGTGGCTGCGCCGGACCATCGAGCTGCTGGCCGAGGGCGACAGCCCGGAGGAGTTCCTGGAGCACACCAAGCTGGAGCTGTTCCAGGACCAGGTGTTCTGCTTCACCCCGAAGGGCCGGCTGATCGCCCTGCCGCGGGGCGCGACGCCGATCGACTTCGCCTACGCGGTGCACACCGACGTCGGCAACTCGGCGGTGGGCGCCAAGATCAACGGCCGCATGGCGCCGCTGCTGCACGAACTCGCCAACGGCGACGAGGTCGAGATCAGCCGGTCGGACGGCGCCTCGCCGCCGGCCGCCTGGGAATCCCTGGTGGTGACCGGCAAGGCCCGGGCGGCGATCCGGCGGGCGACCCGGACGGCGGTGCGCCGGCAATATGCCGGGCTCGGCCGCCAGATCCTCGACCGGGCGTTCGAACGCGCGGCCAAGACCTTCTCGGAGGACAAGCTGCGCGGGGCGCTGCCGCGGCTGGCCCGCGCCACCACCGAGGACGTGTTCGCCGCCGTCGGGCGCGGCGAGATGTTTTCCGGCGACGTGGTCCGGGCGGTCTATCCCGACCACCGCGACGAGCGCCGGCCCTCCTCGCAGGGGGCGCTGAACGGGGCCGGCCGGCTCGTGCGCTCGGCCGACCAGACCATGCGGCTGACCTTCCCGGGTAGCGAAGGCCGCAGCGACGCCATCCCGATCCGGGGCCTGGCCGGCGACCTGCCGGTGACCTTCGCGCCGAACGGCGGCGCGGTCCCGGGCGACCGGATCGTCGGCATCCTGACCCCCGGGGTCGGCGTGACCGTCTACCCGATCCAGTCGGCGGCGCTCGCCGCCTTCGACAACGAGCCCGAGCGCTGGCTCGACGTCCGCTGGGACACCGAGGCCTCGGGCAGCGAGCGATTCCCGGCCCGCCTGGCGCTGAAGTCGATCAACGAGCCGGGGGTGTTCGCCCAGATCGCCCAGGTGATCGCCGACCACGACGGCAACATCGACAACATCTCGATGAAGCGCCGCACCCAGGACTTCACCGACATCACCATCGACCTGTCGGTCTGGGACCTCCAGCACCTCACGGCGATCATCGCGGAGCTGCGCGGCAAGCGACCGGTCAACAGCGTCGAACGGGTGAACGGCTGAGACCAGCCGACGCCCCGGCGCGGGGCAGATCTCAGGTTTTCCAGTCCAACCTCGGTAAAGGGCCGTCGTGGCGCGGGCGTATACGCCGGGATACGATGAACGCCTTCGCGCGCGCGCGCGATCGGCGCCGCAAGAGGCACATCCCCTGCGATTGACTTGACACAGCTGCGTTTCAACCGAATGGTTGGCCCGCCCGGGTGACGGTCGCCCGGAAGGGGACCGTGCTTACGCGTCCCGGATTTCAATCCGTCTCGGTATTCGATCGCGACGATGCGGCCCCGGGTTTTCAGCCCCGGACCTCGACCAGCCGTTTCAGCACACGATTTCCGACAACCCGTATTCTTCAGGATTCGACCCATCCATGGCAGCACCGCAGCGCAGCGCCCTCTTCATCGACGGCGCGAACCTCTACGCGACCACCAAGGCCCTCGGCTTCGATATCGACTACAAAAAACTGCTCAAGGAATTTCAGGCTCGCGACAACCTGCTGCGCGCGTTCTACTACACCGCGATGATCGAGGATCAGGAATATTCCTCGATCCGGCCGCTGATCGATTGGCTCGACTACAACGGCTACCGCGTCGTGACCAAGCCCGTGAAGGAGTTCACGGACTCGATGGGCCGCCGCAAGTACAAGGGCAACATGGATATCGAGCTGGCGATCGACGCCCTCGAACTCAGCCCGCATATCGACCACATGGTGCTGTTCTCCGGCGACGGCGACTTCCGCTCGCTGGTCGAGGCGATGCAGCGGCGCGGCGTCAAGGTGACGGTGATCTCCACCATCCAGACCCAGCCGGCGATGATCTCGGACGAGCTGCGCCGGCAGGCCGACGAGTTCGTGGATCTGGCGAGCCTGTCGAACCGCATCGGCCGGGAGCCGAGCGAGCGCCCGGTCCGGGCCCCCGGCGAGACCGCCAGCCGCTACCGCGGCGAAGCCCGCCCGAGCCCGGCCCTCGAGAACCGCTACGGCATCCGCCAGCCGGACGCCGAGGAAGGCTGATCTTCAGGCGCTGCCGCCGTCGAGCCAGTCGATCACCTGCCGGGCGCTGCGGTCGGGCGGGAACACCGGGTAGAACACCCGCGCGACCACGCCGTCGTCGATCACCAGGGTGAGGCGGCGCAGGAGCACCTGCCCGCCCGCCTCGAACACCGGCAGGCGCGCGGCCATCGCGAAGGCGCGGTACGGGTCGGCCAGCAGCGGGAACGGCAGCCGCAACCGCTCGGCGGCCTCGCGCTGGTCGGCACCGGTCTGGGTCGAAAGGCCGAAGACCTGCGCGACGCCGCGCTCTCTCAACGCGGCGTGGTGATCGCGGAAGTCGCAGGCCTGCGGGGTGCAGCCCCGGGCGCCGGGAATCGCGTCCCAGTCCGGCGTCAGGGCCGGCTTCCCCGGCGTGCCGGTGCGGGGATAGGCATAGGCCACCGTGCGGCCGGAGAGCTTCGCGAGCGAGACGGTCCGGCCGTCCGTGGCGGTCAGCGCCACGTCGGGCAGCTTCATCCTGCGCAGGTGATCGGCCGCGCCGTCATCCACGGGGGCGGGGAGGTCGGCGGGCAGGCTGTCGGGACGATCGGTCATGGGCGGCTCCTCTGCTGCCGCCAGAGTAGATCGCCGGCGGCCAAAGGCGAATCGCTCATCCCACGCGACGATTTCCGATACCAGCGACTGTGAACCGCTGGGATTGATTGATCCGCAATGCAAATGCATTACATTTCCTGGATGGGAATCGGGGTGCGTGCGATGGCGAAGGCAGCCGAGATTCTGGAGATTCCAGCCACGGTTACCGCACGGGGCCAGACGACCGTGCCTGCGGCGATTCGGCGGATGCTGGGACTGAAGAATGCGGGACCCATCGTGTTCCGAACCCTCGCCGACGGCACGATTACCGTCGCGAAAGGGGCGGATCCGCAGGCCGCGGAGGATCCTGCGCTCCGCCCGTTCCTCGCCCTGCTCGAGCGGGACATCGAGACACGCCCGCAGGCCATCGAGCCGGTCTCTCAGGATCTGTATGCGCGCGCAGCGGCCCTGGTCGATGGGATCGAGGTCGATCTCGATAGCGCGCTCCCGGATGATGAGGCGTGAGCGGCGCGCCGCTGGTCGTCAGCGGATGGGCGATCTATGCGCATCCGTTGTTTCTCGATCAGTTGGAGGACCTGATCTTGCAGGTCGAAGACGCGAAGGCGAAAGATCCCGACGGCTATCGGAAGACGCGCAGCGCGAAGCTGCTGGCCGCAGTCCTGAAGGTCGCTTTCGCGGTCATTCCCGAGGATCCGACCCGAACCGAGTACCGCCAGGGCGACACGCTTGGCGCCAGGCACAGGCACTGGTTCCGCGCGAAATTCCTCCAGCAATACCGGCTCTTCTTTCGCTACAGGGACGCGGATGGGCTCAGAGTGATCGTGCTGGCCTGGGTGAACGACGATCGGATGCTGCGGGCCTACGGAAGCCGATCGGATGCCTATGCGGTGTTCCGGAAGATGCTGCGCTCCGGCAAACCTCCCGACGACTGGAACACCCTGTTGTCGGAAGCGCGCGACGCGACGGCGCGGAGCCGCCGCGAACGCGTCCGCCCCCGAACCTGAAACGGCCGCCGTCCCGAAACCCTACCCCCGGTCCCGGAGCAGCCGCGCCCGGTCGCGCTGCCAGTCGCGCTCCTTGGAGGCCTCGCGCTTGTCGTGGGCCTGCTTGCCCTTGCCCAGCCCCAGCTCGATCTTCGCCCGGCCCTTGTCGTTGAAGTAGATCTTCAGCGGCACCACCGTGTAGCCCTGGCGCTGGGTCGCGCCGATCAGCTTGTTGATCTGGCGGCGGTGCAGCAGCAGCCGGCGCGGACGCTTGGGCTCGTGGTTGAAGCGGTTCGCCTCCAGGTATTCCGGGATGTAGCAGTTGAACAGCATCAGGTCGCCGCCGGAGGGGCCCGCATAGGCCTCGCCGATGGTCGCCTTGCCGCCGCGCAGGGACTTCACCTCGGTGCCGGTCAGGGCGATGCCGGCCTCGAGCGTGTCCTCGATCGTGTAGTGGAAGCGCGCCGCGCGGTTGTCGGCGACGACGCGCCGACTGGGCTCCGGTTTCGGGGCCATGTTTCGTGACTCTCCTCAGCCTTCCAGAAGGCCGGCGTGGCGCAGGGCGTCGTCCACGATGCGGCGCGTCGCCTCCGAGACCGGCACCAGCGGCAGGCGCAGGTCCTCGGTCATGTGGCCGAGCTTGGCCAGCGCGTACTTGGTCGGGCCCGGGTTGGCCTCGGCGAACAGCCCGCTCTGGAGCGGGAACAGCCGGTCCTGGAGCGCCAGCGCCTTGGCGTAGTCCCCCGCCAGCGAGGCGTCCTGCAACTCGGCGCAGAGGCGCGGCGCCACGTTGGCCACCACCGAGATGCAGCCGTGGCCGCCCTGGGCGTTGTAGCCGAGCGCCGTCGCATCTTCGCCCGAAAGCTGGAGGAAGTTCGCCCCCATGGCCTGACGCTGCTGGCTGACGCGGTCGATCTTGGCGGTCGCGTCCTTCACGCCGGCGATGTTCTTCAATTCGAACAGGCGGGTCATCGTCTCGACGCTCATGTCGACGACGGAGCGCGGCGGGATGTTGTAGATGATGATCGGAATGCCGACCGCGTCGTTGACGGCCTTGAAGTGGGCGTAGAGACCCTCTTGCGTCGGCTTGTTGTAGTAGGGCGTGACCACCAGGACGGCGTCGGCGCCGGCGCGCTCGGCGTGGCGCGCCCGGGCCACCGCCTCGGCGGTGGAGTTGGAGCCCGCGCCCGCTACCACGGGGACGCGCCCGCCGGCCTCGTCGATGCAGGACTCGACCACCCGGTCGTGCTCGGCATGGGTGAGGGTCGGGCTCTCGCCGGTGGTGCCGGTCGGCACGAGGCCGTGGCTGCCCTGCTCGATCTGCCAGCGCACGAAGTTCCGGAACGCGGCCTCGTCGAAGGCGCCGTCGCGGAACGGCGTCACAAGCGCGGTGAGCGAGCCCCGCAGGCGGCTCCCGGTCATCTCGGTCATCTCAGGCGTCCCAAAGAGGCTCAGCTGGGGTCTCGGCGGAATGGCGTGTCCCGGCGTTCTCGGGGCCGCGCGTCCGGCACGCCGTTCGGCGGCGGACGGGCAGACATAGAAGGTCGCGCCACGGTGCGCAAACAGATCGTGGCGAGGGTTTACGGGTTCTTAATGCCCCCGCGCCGATCTTCATTTCTTTCCACTCCGGTCGCGAGAAGGGGGGAAACGTGATCCGAGCCCAGTCGATCCGCGGTCCACTGATCCGAGCGCTGGCCTCGACGCGCACGCCGCTGGCGGCGGTCGCGCTGGTCACGACCCTTGGGGTCGTCACGACCCTCGGGGTCGCGCTGGCCGGCCAAGTCGGCCAGACCGGCACCGACGCGCCCGCCTCGCAGCC
>NZ_VRVD01000217.1:0-7366 GCF_008040015.1 Methylobacterium sp. WL18
GCGGGTGATGAACCTCGCCCACTTTCTGCGCCGGGCGGCCCGCCGCTGGCCGGACGCGATCGGCCTCGCCTGGGGTGACCGGACTTGGAGCTGGGGCGCCCTCGATGCCCGGGTCGACGCCATGGCGGCGGCGCTCGCGGCCCGGGGCGTCGCCAAGGGCGACCGCGTGCTGGTCCAGGCGCGCAACGGCAACCAACTGTTCGAATCGATGTTCGTCTGCTTCCGGCTCGGCGCCGTCTGGGTGCCGACGAATTTCCGGCAGACGCCCGTGGAGGTGGCCTATCTCGCCCGCGCCAGCGGCGCCTCGGCGCTGATCTGCGGCGCGGAGTTCCCCGACCACGCCGCCGCGATCCGCGCGTCCGCGCCGGACCTGCGCCTCGTGGTCGAGATCGGCGGCTCCGCCTTCGGGCTGGATTACGACGCCCTGGTGGCCGAGCGTGCGGGGCAGGGGGCCCCGACCGCCGATGTCGAGCACGACGATCCGTGCTGGTTCTTCTTCACCTCGGGCACCACCGGCCGCCCGAAGGCGGCGGTGCTCACCCACGGCCAGATGGCCTTCGTGATCACCAACCACCTCTGCGATCTGATGCCGGGCACCGATGAGGCGGACGCCTCGCTGGTGGTCGCGCCGCTCTCGCACGGGGCCGGCATCCACCAACTCGCGCAGGTCGCGGCCGGCGCCAAGACGGTGCTCACCGGCGGCACGCGGCTGGACCCCGCGGAGGTGTGGTCGCTGGTCGAGCGCTGGCGCATCACCAACCTGTTCACGGTGCCGACCATCGTGAAGCTGATCACCGAGCACCCGGCGGTCGCGGCCCACGACCACACCAGCCTGCGCCACGTGATCTATGCCGGCGCGCCGATGTACCGGGAGGACCAGAAGCGGGCGCTGCAGGCACTCGGGCCAGTGCTGGTCCAGTATTTCGGGCTCGGCGAGGTGACCGGCAACATCACCGTGCTGCCGCCCCGCCTGCACGCCGCCGAAGACGGGCCGGGGGTGAAGGTCGGCACCTGCGGGTTCGAACGCACCGGCATGCAGGTGCAGATCCAGGACACGGACGGGCGGGAGCTGGAGGCCGGCGAGACCGGCGAGATCTGTGTCTGCGGCCCGGCGGTGTTCGCGGGCTACTACGACAACCCGGAGGCCAACGCGGCGGCGTTCCGGAACGGCTGGTTCCGCACCGGCGACCTCGGCCACCTCGATCCGGAAGGGTTTTTGTTCATCACCGGCCGCGCCTCGGACATGTACATCTCGGGCGGGTCGAACGTGTACCCGCGCGAGACCGAGGAGAAGCTCCTGAAGCATCCGGCCATCGCCGAGGCCGCGATCCTGGGGGTGCCCGACCCGGCCTGGGGCGAGGTCGGCGTCGCGGTCTGCGTGGCCCGCCCCGGCGCCGAGATCGGCGAGGCGGAATTGATCGCGTGGCTCGCCGGCGAGGTCGCGCGCTACAAGCTGCCGAAGCGGGTGTTCTTCTGGGACGCATTGCCGAGATCCGGCTACGGCAAGATCACCAAGCGGGCGATCCGCGAGGGGCTCGAAGCAGGCGGCTGCTTGCCGCTCGATCCGGGTGCCCCTGCCGGACGGTGACGGTCCGGACGACCACGTTCGCTGCACCGCACTCGGAGAAAACCGTTCGCCGACCAATCCGGTGAACATTTCGTGCTCGCTTCATGCTTTCCTTGCATGGCAGGCCGCGGAAGAGCCCCCTCACGCGCGATCAAAGGCCGGCGCATATTGCACCGCAGCAACCGGGCGCACTTGCCCGGCCCTTGTTCGGGATCAGGCACGATGGCCACCCTCGCGTATCTCGTCGGCTTCCGCTCCGAGCGTTCGCTCCTCGGTCAGGTGGCCGGGCGCCTCGAAGGCGCGCTGAAGCGCGTCGCAGCCGGTCGCTACGCCGAGCAGCGCGAGCGCGTCGCGCGCACCGGCAGCGCCGGGATGATCTGACCGGCCGCCAGCCTCAACCCAGGCGCGTCCGCGCGGCCTCCACCACCGCCTCGGCGGTGATGCCGAAATGCCGGAACAGGGCCTCCGGCGCCCCGGAGGCGCCGAATCCGGTCATGCCGACGAAGCCGCCATCCTCGCCGATCCAGCGGTCCCAGCCGAAGCGCAGGGCGGCCTCCACGGCGACCCGGACAGTGTCCCGCGGGATGACCTGCCGGCGATAGGCCGCGTCCTGCGCCGCGAACACCTCCCAGGACGGCATCGAGACCACCGCGGTGGGGATCCCGTCCGCCTGGAGAACGTCGCGGGCCGCGAGCGCCAGCGCCACCTCCGAGCCGGTGCCGATCAGCGTGACCCGCCGCGCACCGTCGGCCTCCGCCAGCACATAGGCGCCCCGGGCACTGCGATTCTCAGGGCCGCCCGGCCGGCGCAGCGCCGGGAGCGGCTGCCGCGAGCAGATCAGCGAGGTCGGCCCGTGCCGGTTGGCCAAGGCCATCTCCCAGCATTCCGCCGTTTCGACCGCATCCGCCGGGCGTGAGACCAGCATGTTCGGGATCGCCCGCAGGGAGGCGAGGTACTCCACCGGCTGGTGGGTCGGGCCGTTGCGGCCGATGGCGATCGAATCGTGGCTGTAGACCGTGATGACCGGCAGGTTCATCAGCGCCGCCATCCGCAGCGACGGGCGCATGTAATCCGAGAACACTAGGTAGGTGGCGCCCACCGGCACCAGCCCGCGATGGGCCGCGATGCCGTTCATCATCGAGCCCATCGCGTGCTCGCGGATGCCGTAATGCAGGTAGCGCCCGGAGCGGTCCTGCGCCGTGAAGGCGTGGAGCTCGCCCTTGTGCCGGGTCGGGCCTTCGAGATCCGGGGCGCCGGAGAACAGCTCGGGGATCGCCTCCGACAGGGCGGCGACGATCTCGGCGGAGACCTCGATGCTCGGGCGCGCCGTGCCTTCGGCGGCGAAGCGATCGCGCAGGGCGCGCAGCGCGTCGCGCCACGTCTCCGGCAGGCGGCCGGCGCTCACCCGGTCGAACTCCACCCGGACCCGGGAGGGCAGGGCCTCGCGACGGGCCTGCCAATCCGCGTAGGCGGCGGCATTGCGGCCGGCGACATCCCTGTGCCACGCCGCCTCCACGTCGTCCGGCACCGAGAAGGCCGGATGGTTCCACCCCTTCGCGGCCCTGGCCTCGGCGAGGTCGGTCGCGAACACCCGCCCGCCATGGGCGCCGCGCTGGCCCTCCAGCCGCGGCAGGCCGCGGCCGATCACGGTGCGGCAGGCGATCAGACTTGGGCGCGGGTCACCTTGGGCGACGAGAATCGCGGCCGAGACCGCCTCGACGTCATGGCCGTCCGCGTCGATCACCTGCCAGTCGGCGGCGCGGAAGCGGGCGCGCACATCCTCCGAGATCGATAGGTCGGTGGCGCCGTCGTCGGTGATCCGGTTGTCGTCCCACAGGAACGTCAGCTTCGACAGGCGCAGGTGGCCGGCGAGCGAGATCACCTCGTGGGCGATGCCTTCCTGCAGGCAGCCGTCGCCGACCAGCGCGTAGGTGCGGTGGTCCACGAGGTCGGGGCCGAACTCCGCGGCGAGCCTGGCCTCGGCCACCGCCATCCCGACCGCGTTGGCGATGCCCTGCCCGAGGGGCCCGGTGGTCGCCTCGATGCCGAGTTCCGGGGCGATCTCCGGATGGCCGTGGGTGTGGGAGCCGAGTTCGCGGAAGCGCCGGATCTGCTCCATCGGCAGGCCGGCATAGCCGGCGAGATGGAGCACGGCATAGAGCAGCATCGAGCCGTGCCCGTTCGAGAGCACGAACCGGTCGCGGTCGGGCCATTCCGGATCGGCCGGGTTGCACGTCAGGTGACGGGTGAACAGGGCCACCGCGATCTCGGCGCAGCCGAGCGGCGCACCGGGATGCCCGTCGCCCGCCCGCTCGATCGCGTCGAGGGAGAGGAAGCGGATCGCGTCCGCCATCCGGACGGTGAGCGTCGACGAGTCGGTCTCGGGCATGGCGGGGGCTCGAAGTTCAGGCGTGCATCTGGGTTTCCAAAGGGCTGAGCCCTTTGGCGGGGTATCGGGGCGGCGCCCCGATGAACCAGGGCTTCGCCCTGGACCCACGAAAGGTCTCGGACCTTTCGGATCCTCGGTTTTCAGAGGAACCCGATCGAGAACCAGGGGACCAGGATGATGACGACGAGGCCGATCAGCAGGGCCAGGATGTAGCCGACGATCGGGCGCATGCCCGCGTCCGGGTGGATCCGGCTGATCGCGCAGGCGGCGTAGTAGCCGACCCCGAAGGGCGGGGCGAACAGCCCGATGCCCATGGCGAGGATCACCACCATCGCGTAGTGCACCTCGTGGACGCCGACCTGCCGGGCGATCGGGAACAGCAGCGGGCCGAACAGCACGATCGCCGGGATGCCCTCCAGCACCGAGCCCAGGACGATGAAGGCGCCCGCCGACACGAACAGGAAGCCCACGGGGCCGCCGGGCAGGCTCTTCATCGCCA
Organism: Methylobacterium sp. WL18; assembly: GCF_008040015.1. NCBI lineage: Bacteria > Pseudomonadati > Pseudomonadota > Alphaproteobacteria > Hyphomicrobiales > Methylobacteriaceae > Methylobacterium > Methylobacterium sp. WL18. Next base: position 4,456 of record NZ_VRVD01000217.1, read on the forward strand.
CCGCCAGCGTCTGCGAGAAGCCCGACTGGGTCAGCGCCCAGGCCATGCCGGTGGCCGCGCCGATGATCAGCAGGATCGCCCCCGACAGGGTCGCGGTCATCACCAGCATCGGGTAGAGCCGCCGCCAGTCGAACTGGCGGTAGATCAGCAGCCCCGCCAGCACCGCGTAGACGATGCCGATGGTCGAGACCTCGGTGGCGGTGGCGATGCCCTCGACCACCGCGAAGCGGATCACGAAGGGCAGCGCCAGGGCCGGCACCGCCACCACGAGCGCCCGGCCGATCACGCTCCGCGACGGCCGGGCGACGTGGCTCAGGTCCTCCCGACGGTAGCGCCACCAGACCAGCACGCAGAGAGTCACGGCCAGCACCAGGCCGGGCATCAGGCCGCCGGTGAACAGGGCCGTGATCGACACGCCGGTGACCGAGCCGATGGTGATCAGCACGATCGAGGGAGGGATCGTCTCGGTCTGCGCGCCGGTGGTGGCGAGCAGCGCCACGAGGTCGCCCTCCTTGGCGCCCCGCGCCTTCATCTCGGGAAACAGCACGGGCGCGACCGCGGCCATGTCGGCGGCCTTCGAGCCGGAGATGCCCGAGACGAGGTACATGGCGCCGACCAGCACATAGTGCAGGCCGCCGCGGACGTGACCGAGCAGTGAGGCCAGGAACCCGACCATCGCCCGGGCCATGCCGGTCATCTCGATCAGCAGGCCGAGGAATACGAACAGCGGCACCGCGAGCAGGATCAGGTGGCTCATGCCCTCGTCCATCCGCCCGACCACCACCATCGACGGGGCGTTGGTGGTGAGCGTGATGTAGGCGTAGGTGGACAGACCGAACGCGAAGGCGATCGGCACGCCGGAGAAGACCAGGGCGCCGACCCCGAGGACGAAGAACAGCAGCAGGTTGAGGTTGCCGAGCCCCATGAGCCAGGGCTGGAGCGCGATGAGCCCAGCCGCGATGCCGCCGCCGAGCGCCAGCGCCCCGACGGTGAGCCGCCAGTCGGCGGATTCCAGGAGACGGATCACGGCGACCAGCAGCATGAGGCCGAAGCCGATCGGGAGGGCGGCGGCCCGCCAGGCGTTGTTGAGTTCCAGCGCGGGGGTCTGGACGAAGGTCTCCTCGCTGGCGAATTCGAAGGCCGGCTCCAGCACCAGCGCCACGAAGATCAGGCCAGCCACCAGGGCGACCGTCTCTAGGAAGGCGCGCAGGCGCGGGCCGCACATCGCCACGATGGCGGTCATGCGCATGTGCTCGGCGCGGCGGAACGCGACCACGGCGCCCAGCATGGCGAGCCACAGGAACAGGATCGCGGCCAACTCGTCCGACCAGACCAGCGGCTCGCGGAACACGTAGCGGCTGACCACGCCGCCGAACAGCACGCCAATCTCGGCCAGAACCAGCAGCGCCGCCGGGATCTCCACGAGGTAGCCGAGGGCCACGTCCAGCTTGCGCAGCCAGGTCCTGGCGCGGAGCGGCGGCCCCGCCAGCTCAAGCCCGGCCGCGCTCTCGACGGCCGCGATATCGATCTGCATGCCGGTCGTCCTTCAGGTCAGCTTGCCGGAGACGTCTTCGAGATGCGCCCACGCCGCATCCCCGTACTTGGCCTTCCAGTCGCGGTAAAAGCTCGTCCGGCCCAGCGCCTCGCGGAACCGCGCGCGGTCGACGTCGACGAAGCTGATGCCCTGAGCGGCAAGGCGCTCCCGCAGGGACAGGCTGAGCTTGGCCACATCCGCGCGCTGGTCGGTGCCGGACCGGTCGAATTCATGCGAAACGGTCCGGCGCAGATCTTCCGGCAGGCGCTGCCAAGCCTTCTTGTTGCCCAGGATCCAGTAGCCGTCCCAGACGTGCCCGGTCAGGCTGCAGGATTTCTGCACCTCGTAGAGCCGGGCCGTCGCCGTGATGGCAAGCGGATTCTCCTGCCCCTCGACCACCTTGGTCTGGAGCGCGGAGTACAGCTCGTTGAAATTGATCGGCGCCGCGCCGGCATCGAGCGCCTTGAACAGCGAGGTCAGCATCGGCGCCGGCGGCACGCGGATCTTGAAGCCCTTCAGGTCTTCGGGCGTCTTGATCTCGCGGGTCGAGGAGGTGATCTGCCGGAAGCCGTTGTCCCAGACCTTCGAGACGGTGAGGATCGGCGTCTTGGCGATCTCGGCCCGGACGTAGGCGCCGAGCCCGCCATCCATCGCCGACCAGACCGCGTCGTAATCCTTGAACGCGAAGCCGGTGTTGGGAAGGCTCGCGGCCGGCACGAAGGTGGCGAGGATCGAGGTCGCGAGGTTGAAGAACTCGACGCTGCCGTTGCGCACCTGCGCCAGCAGGTCGGTGTCGGAGCCGAGCTGGTTGGCCGGGAACAGCTTGATCTCCAGGCGCCCGCCGGTCGCCTCGCGGATCCGGTCGAGGGCTTCCTGCGCCCGGACGTTGACCGGGTGGGTCGGGTCCTGGCCGGTGGCGAGCTTGTAGGAGAACTCGGCCGCCTGCCCGCGCCGGGTCAGGATGCCGAAGACCGGCACGGCGGTCGCGCCCACGAGCAGGCTGCGGCGGCTGAAACGCGTGTCGCGCATGATTTCACTCCCTGGGTCGTCCCGAGCCGCGCGATCCCCGCCGTTATCCGGTCGTGTGGATTCGTGCGTCCCTTCAGTCTTCGCGGCCCGGTACTGGTATCCGGGGGACCGCTTCTGTGCGTCTCACGCGCCGTCTCTTGCTCCGGCGCCGATCATCCAGGCTCAGCGGCGCGGGGACAAGCCGTGGCGGCGCACGAACGCCGACACTTCACCGCTCCCGTGCCCGCCCGTTCAGTCCCCGTTGAGGGCGCGATAGGCGCGCACCACCTGGCTGTCGTCGGCGGCGCCGTCGCCGCGGCCCGATGTCGAGACGAAGAGCTGATGGGCCAGCGCCGCGAGCGGCAGGGC
>NZ_VRVD01000218.1:0-7351 GCF_008040015.1 Methylobacterium sp. WL18
GCGCTCCTCGCGCACGGCCTCGCCGCGAGCCGGCAGGCCGGCGATGTGCAGGGCGAGGCGGCGCGGCGTCGAGAAGGCCTTAGCGCCCTCGTACAGGAAGCCGCGCTCGACCAGCGCGTCGGTGACGAGTTTCTTCAGATCCTCCGCCGCGCGCCGCTGCATGCGGGCGGGGATCTCTTCCGAGCGGAGTTCGAGCAGGAGGTCGGGCATGGCGCGGCCATATCGCCGCGCCGCTGGCCTGTCGAGGGTCGAACGCCCGGGGCCGGCCTTATTGCGCCTCGCCCTTCAGGATGGTGGTGAGCTGCCATTTGCGATCGCCGATCGCGTGGGCGTCCGACACCCGCCAGGCTCCGTCCTCGCGCACGAGGTCGAAGACGATGGATTTCGAGCCGTCCCCGCCCTTGCGCTCCACCGTGACCTTCGCCTGGTCCTTACCCTCCGTGGCCTCCTTGAAGGTCAGGGCCTTCACGGTGTCGGGCTTCAGGGGCTCGCCGTTGAGGCGGTAATCGAAGTCGAGGCTGCCGGTGGCGCCGTTGGCCTGCTTGGCGTCGGCGTCGAACAGGCCCTGGAGGCGCTTGGTGTAGACGGCCGAGTGATTCGGGCGCGGTTCGGCATAAAGCTTCTTGACCACCGCCTCCGGGCCGGGGTCGGCCGCGTGCGCCGGGGCGAGACCGAACGCGAGGACGCCGAGGGCGAGGAGGGTCTTTTTCATCATGGGATTCCCGCGTCTGCGGACGCGCCGAAGCGCGCCGATTGGCGGGGGTTGCAACGCGCGAGGGCTCAAGGGGCTCCACCGGCCGCCGTCTTGAGCCACGCCGCGCCGCAGGCCTTGGCGAGTTCCCGCACCCGCAGGATGTAGCTCTGGCGCTCCGTGACCGAGATTACCCCGCGGGCGTCGAGCAGGTTGAAGACGTGGCTTGCCTTGATGCACTGGTCGTAGGCCGGCTGCGCCATGCGGTGGCGCTCGGTCTCGGCGGCGGGCGCGCCGGCGTCGAGATAGGACCGGCAGGCGGCCTCCGCGTCGGTGAACTGGCGGAACAGCATCGCCGTGTCGGCCGCCTCGAAGTTGTGCCGGGAATATTCCTGCTCGGCCTGCAGGAACACGTCGCCGTAGGTGATCCGGTCCGCGCCCTCGGCGCCGTTGAAGTCGAGGTCGTAGACGTTCTCGACACCCTGGACGTACATGGCGAGCCGCTCGAGCCCGTAGGTCAGCTCGCCGGCCACGGGGGCGCATTCGAAGCCGGCCACCTGTTGGAAGTAGGTGAACTGGCTGACCTCCATCCCGTCGCACCAGCATTCCCAGCCGAGGCCCCAGGCGCCGAGCGTCGGGCTCTCCCAGTCGTCCTCGACGAAGCGGATGTCGTGGAGCTTCAGGTCGACCCCGATCGCGTCCAGGGAGGCGAGGTAGAGTTCCTGCAGGTTCGGCGGGTTCGGCTTCAGGATCACCTGGAACTGGTAATAGTGCTGGAGCCGGTTGGGGTTCTCGCCGTAGCGGCCGTCCTTGGGCCGGCGCGACGGCTGGACATAGGCCGCCTTCCAGGGCTTCGGCCCGAGGGCGCGCAGCGTGGTCGCCGGATGGAACGTGCCGGCGCCGACCTCCATGTCGTAGGGCTGGAGGATCACGCAGCCCTGCGCCGCCCAGAACTCCTGCAGCGTCAGGATCAGCCCCTGGAACGATTTCTTGTGGGACATGGGCAGGGACGGCTCGGCGATGCGGGTCTGGGGGTCGGTTTAGGTGCGGGCGGCGGGGGGTGCAAGACGGAGGGCCAGCAGCGCGCGCACGGTTGCGCTTGCGTCCGGGGTCCGGAGAGTGGTCAGCTTCCGCCCTGTGCCATGCGGGAGAGGCGGACCATGACCATCGAACCGGAGACCATCGCGATCCGCCCGATCGGCCCGGAGGATCGGGCGGCGTGGCTGCCGCTGTGGCGGGGCTACCAGGCCTTCTACAAGGTCGAGATCGCCGAGGCGGTCACGGATTGCACCTGGGCCCGCCTCAACGACCCGGCCGAACCGGTCGACGGCGCCCTGGCCTGGCGGGGGGCCGAGGCGGTCGGACTGGTCCACCACATCCGCCACCGCTCGGCCTGGACGATCGGCGATTACTGCTACCTGCAGGACCTGTTCGTGGCGGACACAGTCCGTGGCGCGGGAATCGGCCGTCGGCTGATTGCGCATGTCTACGAGGCCGCAAAAGCCGCGGGCTGCTCCCGTGTCCATTGGTTGACCCACGAGACCAATACCGACGCAATGCTGCTCTACGACCGGATCGCGGAGCGGTCGGGTTTCGTGCAGTACCGGAAGATCGTCTGAATCCTTCGCGCCTGCGCCTCGCTTGTGTGGCGAAGCACGCAAGCGAGGCCGTTTTCTCGGCATAGCGGGAACCGTCAAGTTCGCGGCCAAGTTATCGCCGCAAACAGGGGATTTCGGCACCTCAGCGCTGCCGAACACGACGGACCACCGGTCATGCATCAGGCTCGCACGCGTCACGATTTCGGCCGCAAGAACATCGCCGTCCTGGCCGCGCTCGCCGTCTCGGCGATGGTCGCCACCCCGTTCGTGATGAGCGCCAGCCGCGCGCTGGCGACCCCGGAGGAGCCGACCGTCACGGCGAGCCTGCGGATCGAGCCGGTGGAGATCTCCCCCGTGGCGGCGCCCAAGGAGGCGGCCCCCTGCCTGCGCAAGGTGCGGGTCGTCTACAGCGGCTACAGCAACCCGGCCGATGCCTGCACCACTCGCTAGAGCATCGTTCCGAACGGTGGCCGCCGGCCTTCGGAAACAGACGATGTCAATCAAGATGCCAGCGCATCATGCCGGTTCCGACATCCGGCACGAGGCGCGAAAGCGCAGCCTTAAGGACCCTGACGCTCCGGTCGGGGCTCGGTCTTAGGCAGCGCCGTGCGTCGGAGCCTCGCCGGCCAGGCGCTTCAGGTGAAGCTCCTCCAGGTCGATCTCCCCTTCCAGGGCCCGCAGCACCGAGCTGTGGATGCGGCTCTCCCGGTGCAGGGCGATCAGCGCCGAGCGCCCGGACCGCACCGCCAGCAGCGCGGCTGCGAAATGCTCGGTCTTCTCGGCGGCCAGGGCCCCGCGCTCGTCGCGATCCCGGGAGGATGCCCGCACCCGCCGACGGTATTCCTCCACCAGACGCGGATGCTGCAGGGCGCCGGACCCGGGCGCCACCAGCCGCTGAAGGGCACCGAGCCCGGCCTCGTTCATCACCACCCGGGCCATCGCGGCGTCGAGATGGCCCTCGGGGAGGCTCTGGCGCGGGTCGAGGCGCAGCCACCGGATCAGTGGTCCGAGCGACGTACCCTGGATCAGGACGGTGAACAGGATCACCGCGAAGGCCGCCACCAGGATCGCGTCGCGGCCCGGGAAGTCCACCGGCAGTGCCAGGGCGGCGGCGAGGGTCACCACCCCGCGCATGCCGGCCCAGCCGATGATCAGCGGCACCCGCGGGTCCGGGCGGGGCTCCTGGGCGCGAACCCGGGCCGACAGGGTCCGCCGCAGGTAGACGGCGGGGAACACCCAGAGCAGCCGCGCGGTCACGCATGCCACCGTGACGGTGACCGCCAGGGGCAGGCCCGTGGCGAGTGCGCCGAGGTCGCCCCCGGACCGGGCCAGCACGCCGCGCAGGGCCAGCCCGATCAGCACGAAGACCAGGGCCTCCAGCACGAAGACCACGAATTCCCACACCGAAACGGCGTGACGCCGGACATGGGCATCGAAGGTCTCGTGCTCGCGCCCGCCCATCATCAGCCCGCAGGCGACCACGGCGAGCACCCCGGAGGCGTGGATCTCCTCGGCGGCGAGGTAGGCGGCGTAGGAGGCCAGAAAACTCAGCACCGCCACGGCGTTGGCGTCGTGCAGGCGCCGCACCAGCGCGTTCACCGCTAGGCCGCAGGCGAGCCCGACCGCGACGCCCGCCACAGCCAGCCAGGCGAAGCTGCCCCCCGCCGCCCAGGCGCTGAAGCTGCCGGTCAGCGCCGCCGCAACGGCGAACCGGTAGAGCACGAGGCCGGAGGCGTCGTTGACGAGACTCTCGCCCTCCAGGACCGTGACCATCCGGCGGGGCAGGGCGACCCGGGCCAGCACCGCCTTGGCGGCGACCGCGTCCGGAGGCGACACGATGGCGCCGAGCGCGAAGCAGGCGGCCCAGGGCAGGGCCGGCACCACCGCGTGGGCGACGAGGCCGACCACCAGGGTGGTGAACAGCACCGCGCCGAGCGAGAGCGACAGGATCGCGCCGAGGCTTGCGCGGAAGTCGCGCCAGACGGTGAAGTAGGCCGATTCGAGCAGCAGCGGCGGCAGGAACAGGACCATGATCAGGTCCGGATCGAGATCGAAGGCCGGCAGGCCCGGCGCCACCGCCAGCGCCATGCCGCCCAGCACCAGGGCGGCGGCCGGGGGAAACCCCAGCCGCCCGGCGATCAGAGACAGCAGCAAGGCCGCCCCGAGGAGCGCGAGGATCAATTCGAACAGGGCAACGGGCGTCATCGATTAGTTTCGGCGCTGAAGTTTCAGCAAGCTCGGCCATTCTAAGCAGGTTTCGCCGGGCTGCCGAACGTTTTCGCCGAATCCTGCCGATGAAGCGGGTGATCGCCGCTATGCCGCCAGATCACCGCCGCATCAGCGAGCGATCGAGGAGCCCGGACGCGCGACAGCCGGCAGGGGATCAGTCCCGAAGACGATCCTCCAGCGCCGGCGGGAGACCGCCCTGCCGGGTCATGAGGCGATCGAAGGCGGCGAGATCCGCTCGCGCCCCGCGTTCGGCGAGGAACGCCGCCGACGTGATGGCCGAAAGCTTCTTGGCCACGGCCGTTGCGACGAATTGATCGAGCGTGGTCCCGCCTTCGCGGGCGATCCGCTCGGCCGCATCGGTCAGCCCATGGGGCAGGCGCACCGTAACGTCGCGATCCATCCTTCAGCCTCTTTGCAGGACGTCGCTCGGACTGGCGACGGCGATCCCGAAGCCCAACGGGGCGGCCCCGAAATCCGCCCTGTTGAACGTGACGATCGCGTCGGCCCGTCCGTTGACCGCCACTTCGAGCACCATCTCGTCCGCAGGATCCCGCAGCCGCGGCCACCAGAGATAATGGATCACGACGGGCTCCGCGAACAGGGCCAGCACGTTGAGGACATTGCCGACATCCGCCGCGGAGATCCGGGCTGCCCGCAGATGCTCCGGCCGCAGGGCGACGGCCTCATATTCGAGGAACAGCGGGACGCTCAAAAGCATCCGGAACTCGCCTGCCCTGATCCGGCGCAGCAGCGCAGCCGAACCGCCCGCCGGGCTTCGCAGCGCGGCCACGAGGATGTTGGTGTCGAGGACCAGACGCATGCATGGGGTCGAGTCGGTGTGAGCGGCCCCGTACAGTACCCTACAGCGCCCCCTCCCGCACCGCGCCCGGGTCGGCCAGCGCGTGGAGGATGCGGGCGGCGCTGTGGGCGAAGCGGAGGGTGACGGCCTTGCGGCGGGGGCCGCTGAGCGGGTGCTCCGGCGCCTCCCGCAGGATGCCGGCGCCGTAGCCGTCGGCGACGATCAGGCCGCACTCTTCCGGGATCAGGGATTCGGGCACGTCCTCGGGGATGGCGAAGAAGAACCGGTCGCAGAAGTCCCTGTAATCAGGCCACTTTCTGTCGGCGCGGAAATCCGCGACGCTCGACTTGATCTCCACGATGGTGAGCCGGCCGGCGCCGCACAGGGCGATCACGTCGGCGCGGCGGCCGTTGACCAGGGAGAATTCCGGCAGGGTGACGCAGCCCATCTCGGAGAACAGGCGGCGCACGCCGCGCTGGATCCGCAGGGCGGTGGGCGATTGCCGCCGGTCGGGGGGCAGGATCGTGGCGCCCGCCGGGAGCGCGGGGAGGCCGAGGGAAGCGGACATGCGGTTGCGGGATTCGCCTGTGTCGAATCGGGACATCCTGCCGAAACGCGGCCGATCCGTCACCTGCGGCGCGGGATCGCCCCCGGCCCATCGGCAAAACATCCCTGTGACTGCAGAGACTTAAGCCAGGAACGACCGGATCGCGGCAAACCCGTCGGTGAGCGCGGCGGGGCCCGGCTGGAGGATCAGCGGGGCCTTGATCTCGTGGATCCGGCCGGTCCGCACCGCCGGGATCGCGTCCCAGCCGGGGCGGGCGCGGATGCGATCGACGTTGACCTTCTTGCCGCACCAGGAGGCCAGGATCACGTCGGGGGCGGCGGCGATCACCTGGTCGGCGGTGACGATCCGGTCCTTCGCGGCCGGCTGTCGGCTGAGTTCGGGGAACACGTCCTGGCCGCCGGCGAAGCCGATTAATTCGGAGATCCAGCCGATTCCGGAGATCATCGGCGCGTCCCACTCTTCGAAGTAAACGCGAAGTCTGGGCCGGGTCGGGGCCTGTGCGGCGGCGGAATGCAGGGATTCTTCGAAGAACCGCGCGAGCGCGTCGGCCCGCTCCGGGACCCCGACCAGGGCCCCCAGGGTGCGGACCATGGCCAGGCAGCCCGCCACATCCCTCTGGTTGAACAGGTGCACGGCGACACCCGCGCGGGCGAGATCGGCGACGATGTCGGCCTGGAGGTCGGAGAACGCCAGGACGAGGTCCGGCGCCAGCGCCAGGATTTTTGGGAGGTCGGCGCTGGTGAAGGCCGAGACCCGGGGCTTCTCCCGCCGGACCCGGGGCGGGCGCACCGCGTAGCCCGAGACGCCGACGATCCGGTCCTCCTCACCCAAAAGGTACAGGGTCTCGACGGTCTCCTCGGTGAGGCAGACGATGCGCTCCGGCGGGAAGCGGCGCATCAGCGGGCCGGCCGGATCACCGGTCGAGCCAGGCGAGCAGCCCGGCCCCGGGGGCGAGCAGCACGAAGGCCCAGACCAGCGCCGAGGCGACGTTGGCCAGCTGGAACGGCAGCCGCGCCAGTCCGAGGGTGCCGGCGAGCAGCGGCACCAGGGCCCGGGCCGGCCCGAAGAAGCGCCCCAGCGCCACCGCGGCGATGCCCCAGCGGCCGATGAAGCGTTCCGCCTTGGCGACGAGGTCGGGGTAGCGCCGCAGGGGCCACTTGGTGCGGGCGCCCGGCCCGACCCAGCGCCCGGCCTCGTAGGAGAGCCAATCGCCCAGGGCGGCCCCCAGGGCGGCGGCGCCGATCACCGGCCAGAGCGGGATGTCGGCCCCCCCGACCAGGGCGCCGATGCCGATCAAGATCACGGTGGCCGGCACGAACAGCGACAGGATCGCGATCGACTCGCAGAAGGCGAGCCCCCCGGCGATCAGCGGCGTCCAGACCTTGTGCGCCTCGACGAAGGCGAGGGTGGAGGTCCGCAGGGCTTCGATGTCCATCGGGCTCGGGGGGCGGCGGGGGGATCGGACC
>NZ_VRVD01000219.1:0-7339 GCF_008040015.1 Methylobacterium sp. WL18
GCATTACTGATGCGCGTCGGCGCGCCGCCCGCAGCGGCGCGCCGGGCCGGCGTCAGAAGTTGGCCTGGGTGACGAACTTGGTCACCAGGTAGGCGTCGAGCGCCTCCGAGCCGCCCTCGCTGCCGTAGCCGGATTCCTTGACGCCGCCGAAGGGCGTCTCCGGCAGGGCGATGCCGTGGTGGTTGATCGAGATCATCCCGCTCTCCACCCCGTGCGAGACCTTGGCGGCCCGCTCGGCCGACCTAGTGTAGGCGTAGGCCGCGAGCCCGTAGGGCAGGCGGTTGGCCTCGGTGAGCGCCTCCTCGTCCTCCGAGAAGCGGTTGATCATCGCGACCGGGCCGAACGGCTCCTCGTTCATCATCCGGGCGCTGAGCGGCACCTCGGTGAAGACCGTCGGCTCGAAGAAGTTGCCGCGGTTGCCGATGCGCTTGCCGCCGGCCCGCAGGGACGCGCCGGCCGATTCGGCGTCGGCGGTGAGCGCCTCGATGGCCTCCAGGCGCCGCCCGTGGATCAGCGGGCCCATCTTGGTGTCCGGATCCAGGCCGTCGCCGACCTTCGCGCCCTTTGCGTAGCTGGTGAAGCCCTCGACGAACCGGTCGAACACCGAATCGTGCACCAGGAAGCGGGTGGGCGACACGCAAACCTGGCCGGCGTTGCGGAACTTCGACGGGGCCAGGACCGACACGGCCTTCTCCACGTCGGCATCGCCGAACACGATCACCGGAGCGTGGCCGCCGAGTTCCATGGTGGCGCGCTTCATGTGCTCGCCGGCCAGCGCCGCGAGCTTCTTGCCCACCACCGTCGAGCCGGTGAACGAGATCTTGCGGATCACCGGGTGGGGGATCAGGTAGGCCGAGATCGTCGCCGGGTCGCCGTAGACCAGCGACAGGGCGTCACCCGGGATGCCGGCGTCCAGGAAGGCGCGGACCAGCGCCGCGCAACTCGCCGGCGTGTCCTCGGGACCCTTCAGGATCACCGTACAGCCGGTGCAGAGCGCCGCCGAGATCTTGCGGACCGCCTGGTTGATCGGGAAGTTCCAGGGCGTGAAGCAGGCGACCGGGCCGACCGGCTCGCGCACCACCGCCTGCAGCACGCCGTCGGCGCGGGCCGGGATGACGCGGCCGTAGGCGCGCTTACCCTCCTCGGCGAACCAGTCGATCACGTCGGCGGCCGCCAGGGTCTCGACCCGCGCCTCGGCCAGCGGCTTGCCCTGCTCCAGGGTCATGATGCGGGCGATCTCGTCGGCGCGGCTGCGCAGCAGGTCGGCGGCCTTGCGCATCAGCTTGCCGCGCTCGAACGGCGACACCTTCCGCCAGGCCGGGAAGGCCCGCGCGGCAGCCGCGAGCGCTTCGTCCAGATCCGCCGTGGTGGCGACCGCGCATTGGCCGATCGTCTCGCCCGTGGCCGGATTCAGGACGCCCAGGGTCTCTCGGTCGGCGCCCGTGCGCCAGCGTCCGGCAATGTGAAGCTCGGTATCCGGATACATCGTCAATTCCCGCTCGGCCGCAGGATCGGCCGTGGCCGACATGTGGCAACGTGAAGCGGATCGACAATCCCGTTCCGAGCATGGCTGACGCCGCACCAGGACGGTGACGGCCGGCGCCCGGTCAGGCGGCCCGGGAGCGGGTGGTCTCGGGCACGGTCACGGTGGTCGCGGTGCCGTGGCGAGCCCGGAGCGTGCCGCCCTTCGGGACGACCTGCCAGCCCTCGCGGCAGCCGTCGATCGGCTCGGAGACGACGACGATCCCGCCCGGTCCGTCGCGATAATACAGGCTCGGGGGCCGGCCGTCGCAGGCCCAGCGATAGGCGGTGAGGGTCTCGCCATCCGTCAGCAGGGCGGTGAAGCGCAACGGCTCGGAGACGTTGGCCTCCTTCATCAGGGCGCGGATCGTCTCCAGGGTACGGGCCATCGCGCCGACCGGGTCCTGCTCGAGGCCGTTGGCCAGGGCCAGCAGGAAGATCGCCTCGGAATCCGTGCTGCCGCGCCGGTGATCGTAGAAGGCGTCCGGGATCAGGGCCTCCAGCCGACGTTTGATACGGTGGTAGCCGCCGATCTGGCCGTTGTGCATGAACAGATGCCGCCCGTAGACGAACGGGTGGCAATTCGCCCGGGCGGTGGCGGTGCCGGTCGAGGCGCGCACGTGGGCGAAGAAGGTTCGCGCCCGGACCTGGCCGCACAGGTTGGTGAGGTTCTCGTCCGACCAGGCCGGGGAGATGTCGCGATAGACGCCGGGCTCGGGACGCTCGCCGTACCAGCCGATGCCGAAACCATCGCCGTTGGTCTCGGTTTTCCCTTCGTCGGCGTGCAGGGACTGGTGCACCAGCGAATGCGTCGGCGCGCAGACCAGGTCCGAGAGAAAGACCGGCTCACCGCTATAGGCGAGGAAACGGCACATGTCGGACGTCGATCCTTCCCTGGTCCGTACGATCCAGGCGATGTCCCCCGGAATGGGGCAAACGCCTCAAGCGTGAGATTAACAGTCGGTCCACACGGGTGAACAGTTTCTTAACCGGGACCCAGCTGCGCCATTTTCAAGCGTTCGGGCCAAAATTGGTGCGGCCTGATCGCGGAGCGGGCATGGGCCGCCCGACAACCCTGACACTTGTGAGCCGGCTCTTGGCAGGCCAGCATGGCCGAATCGGGGAATCACCGGTCCATCAATGAGGCCGGGACCCGAAAAGGGGTTCACACGACCGAACCGCAGGAGACTGATATGGATCGCGCACAGCCCGAGTGTTCCGCCCCCGTGGCGCTTGTGGTGGAGGACGACGCGGCCGTGCGCCACCTCGCGACCGCGGTCCTGGAGGAAAGCGATCTGGGCGTGATCGCCTGCGAGAGCGCCGAAGCTGCGCTCTCGGTCCTGGAGCGATCCGACGTCACCGTGGCCCTGCTGTTCGCCGACATTCGCCTGCCCGGTGCCATGGACGGCGTGTCGCTCGCCCAGGCGGTCGAGCGGCGCTGGCCGGATGTGCGCGTGGTCGTCACCTCCGGAGCGAGCCGCGACGCGCGCCTGCCCGATCAGACGGTCTACATGCAGAAGCCCTGGCGGGCGCTCGACGTGCTGGTCCAGGCCGAGCACGCCACGATGGCCGCCAAGGCGGCTTGAGTCGGGGGCACGTGCTCCTTCCTCCGCGAAGCTCAGATGTTCACGCCCCGCCGCCGGATGAGAACCAACGGCGGCCCCGAGCGCGTCTCCCTCCCCCGCAGAGGGGTGAGGGAGCACCGCGGTGTCTCCCGTGGATTCTGCCGACATTAATGCGTCGACGCACGCGAAGAGACTAGAGCCGTTCCCGGTCGCGCTGCGACCGGGAACGGCTCTAAGTCCTTGATGCAACGCGCTCGCTTACGTCGAACCGGTATCCACTTCGGCGGCGAGCGCTCGAAGAGCCCATGCCTCCGGCAAGGATCCTGTGCGTTGCACCGAACGATAGAGTCGTAATCCTCGACGGCGCATTGCGTCACCGCCCCCCGGCCGACGCCGATCCCAGCCAAACCAAACGCAAAAAGCCCGGCCGCTCGCGCGGTCCGGGCTTCTGCCGTTCAGGATAGAGCGTCTTAGACGACGGGCGCCGGGGTCACCGCGACCTGGCCGGAGGCGTTGCCGCCCTGCTGCGACGGGGCCGCGCTCGGCGACGGGAAGCCGGGGCGACGGCTGCCGGCCGGGAAACGGGGCTTCGGCTTCGGAGCGGCGATCAGGCCCTCGCGGATCGCGGTCTTGCGCGCCTGCTTGCGGGCGCGGCGGACGGCTTCCGCCTTCTCGCGCGCCTTGCGCACGGACGGCTTCTCATACGCCTTGCGCTGCTTCATCTCGCGGAAGATGCCCTCACGCTGCATCTTCTTCTTGAGGACGCGGAGCGCCTGATCGACGTTGTTATCGCGAACGAGTACCTGCAACGGACTTGATCCTCTGGACCTGGATTTGGGGCTTGCGCAGCCCGCCGCCGATCTGGAAACCGGCAACGTCCCTCGCCCGGGAGCACCCGGGAGGGACGGGAACGTCGGTTTCCGAATCGGCGTGGAGCCCACGCCTTGGCGCGCCTTCTACACCAAGCGCGAACCAGTTCCAACATCTTCGCAGCAGCGATCTTCGCAGCGGGCATCTCGAAATCCGGCGTGGCGGGCCGGATACCGGTTCGACGCGCGGCAGCCCTGCTTGGGCTCGATTTGGGGCGAAGCCGGATTGCAAGGCGATCGGACGCGGATCTACGCTGTGCGGATGCAACACGACGACCCGCAGCAATTCGCCAGCGACAACTACTCCGGCATCTGCCCGGAGGCCTGGGCCGCCATGGAGGCGGCCAATCGCGGCCACGCGCCGGCCTATGGCGAGGATGCCTGGACCGCCCGGGCCGCGGACGCGTTCCGCCGCCTGTTCGAGACCGAGTGCGAGGTGTTCTTCGCCTTCAACGGCACGGCGGCGAACGCCCTCGCGCTGGCGGCCCTGTGCCAATCCTATCACAGCGTCATCTGCGCCGACTCGGCCCATGTCGAGACCGACGAGTGCGGCGCGCCGGAATTCTTCTCCAACGGCTCCAAGCTGCTCACGGTCCGCACCGAGGGCGGCAAGCTCACCCCGGAGGCGATCCGCGGGCTCGCCACCAACCGCAGCGACATCCACTTCCCGCGGCCGCGGGTGGTCACGATCACCCAGCCGACCGAGACCGGGCAGGTCTACACCCTGGCCGAACTGCGGTCGCTGTCCGCCACATGCCGGGAACTCGGGCTCGCGCTGCACATGGACGGCTCGCGCTTCGCCAACGCCTGCGCCAGCCTCGGCTGCAGCCCCGCCGACATGACCTGGCGGGCCGGGATCGACGTGCTGTGCTTCGGCGGCACCAAGAACGGCATGCATGCCGGCGAGGCGGTGGTGTTCTTCGATCCGAAGCTCGCGGAGGATTTCGGCTATCGGTGCAAGCAGGCCGGGCAGCTCGCCTCGAAGATGCGCTTCCTGGCCGCCCCCTGGGTCGGCATGCTGGAGAGTGGCGCCTGGCTGCGGAACGCCGCCCACGGCAATGCCTGCGCCCGGCGCTTCGCCGGGGCCGTCGCCGGCCTGCCGGGGATCCGCGCGCTGTTCCCCGTAGAGGCCAACGCCGTCTTCCTGGCGATGCCGGCCGCGACCATGGAGCGGCTGCGGGCGCGGGGCTGGCGGTTCTACACCTTCATCGGCGGCGGGGCCCGGTTCATGTTCGCCTGGGACGCCGATGCCGCGCGCGTGGACGCCCTGGTTGCAGACTTGCACGCGCTGGCGGCCGAGGCGGCCTAAGGCTGGGTTTCCAAAGGGCTCAGCCCTTTGGCGGGTTGTCAGGGCGGAGCCCTGATAGAGACGAAGGGCTCCGCCCTTCACCCGCAAAAGGTCGAACGACCTTTTGAAACCGGGACCTGGATCAGCCCGAGGCCGGCTTCCCTGCGTCTTTGCCAATACCGGGGCTTGCCGCTACACGATGCCGAGACCCTCGCCCGAGGCGGCACCGCCGGGCGACGCCCTCCCGTTGTGCCGACCCAGAGCGTTCGCTCCATGCTGATGCAGACCAAGACCGAAGCGAGGCCGGCCGACCCGGTTGCGCGGCGGCGCACCTTCGCGATCATCTCGCACCCGGATGCGGGCAAGACCACACTGACCGAGAAGCTGCTGCTGTTCGGCGGCGCGATCCAGCTCGCCGGCGAGGTCAAGGCCAAGCGCAATCGGGTCTCGACCCGGTCCGACTGGATGGGGATCGAGAAGGAGCGCGGCATCTCGGTGGTCACCTCGGTGATGACCTTCGAGTACGGCGACTGCGTCTTCAACCTGCTCGACACGCCGGGCCACGAGGACTTCTCGGAGGACACCTACCGGACGCTGACCGCGGTCGATTCGGCCGTGATGGTGATCGACGCGGCCAAAGGCATCGAGGCGCGCACCCGCAAGCTGTTCGAGGTCTGCCGCCTGCGCGACATCCCGATCGTCACCTTCGTGAACAAGCTCGACCGCGAGGCCCGCGACACGTTCGAGCTGCTGGACGAGATCGAGAAGACGCTGGCGCTCGACGTCGCCCCGGTGACTTGGCCGATCGGCACCGGCCGCAACTTCTCCGGGACCTACGAACTCGGCGCCAACCGCGTCCGCCGGCTCGACGCCGCCGAGGATGCCGGCATGGTGGCGGTGTCCGGCCCGCAGGACCCGCTGTTCGATACGCTGCTCACCGAGAACGGCGCGGCCGATGCGTGGCGCGAGGAGGTCGAGCTGGCCGAGGGCGGGCTCAAGCCGTTCGACCTCGACGCGTTCCGCGAGGGCCACCTGACGCCGGTGTTCTTCGGCTCGGCGCTGCGCAACTTCGGCGTGCGCGACCTCATCGACGGTCTCGCCAAGGTGGCACCGCCACCCCGCGGCCAGGATGCCGACAAGCGCCTGGTCGAGCCGACCGAGCCGCGCATGACCGGCTTCGTGTTCAAGATCCAGGCGAACATGGACCCGAACCACCGGGACCGGATCGCCTTCATGCGGGTCTGCTCGGGCAAGCTCAGCCGGGGCATGAAGGCCCGGCTGGTCCGAACCGGAAAGCCGATCTCGCTCTCGGCGCCGCAATTCTTCTTCGCTCAGGACCGCGCCATCGCGGACGAGGCTTTTGCGGGCGACGTGGTCGGGATCCCGAACCACGGCACCCTGCGGATCGGCGACACGCTCACCGAAGGCGAGGACCTGCTGTTCCGCGGCGTCCCGAGCTTCGCACCCGAGATCCTGCGCCGGATCAAGCTGACCGACGCCATGAAGGCCAAGAAGCTGCGCGAGGCGCTGCAGCAGATGGGCGAGGAGGGGGTCGTCCAGGTGTTCGTGCCGCAGGACGGCAGCCAGGCGATCGTCGGCGTGGTCGGCGCGCTCCAGCTCGACGTGCTGAAGGAGCGCCTCCAGGCCGAGTACGGCCTCCCGGTCGATTACGAGACCTCGCGCTTCTCGGTATGCCGCTGGATCGAGTCGGATTCCGAGATCGAGCTGGACAAGTTCGTGGACAGCCACGGCTCGGCCATGGCCAAGGACCTCGACGGCGCCCCGGTCTTCATGGCGACCACGGCGTTCTCGCTCCGCTACGAGGAGGAGCGCTACCCGGCGGTGCGCTTCACCGACGTGAAGGACTACCAGAAGCGGACGGCGTAGTTTTTTTTGGGGGGAGTGGGGGGATTTACCGAACTTAGCCGGTTGGGGGCCGCAGCTTGACCCCAGCGCGTCTCCCCCCCCCCCCCCCCCCCCCCCCCCCCCCCCCCCCCCCCCCCCCCCCCCCCTCCCCGCCGCCCCCGCCCGCGCCCTTCCCGAACTTCGCCGGTTGGGGGCCGCAGCTTGACCCCAGCGCGTCTCCCTCCCCCCTC
>NZ_VRVD01000021.1:0-26564 GCF_008040015.1 Methylobacterium sp. WL18
CCCCCCCCCCCCTTTTTTTTTAAATCACCCGCCCCCCCCCCACATCAACACATTTTCTATGGGCGGCCGCTTCTTTTGTTTAGCGTCACGCCCGCCGACGACGGGGCCGCCCGGATCGTGCCGATCCGGGCCGACGGCGCGGCCGTCGACCTGCCGCAGACCGGGGCCGGAATCCTGGCGCAGCTGGGCCTCGGCCTGCTCCTCGCCCTGCTGGGTCTCCTGCTGAGCGTCAGCCTGCGGCGCAGCGGCCGGCCGATCGGGGACGCACGGTGAGTCGCGGCCCGGCAACCGGACTGGGGATGGCCCTCGCGGCCCTCCTCACCCTCGCGGGCCTCGGGCTGGCGGCGCAGGCCGCCTGGATCCCCGCCAAGGCCGCCCTGGCGCAGGTGCTGCTGGAGCGCGCCTTCGCCCGCACCCTGGCCGAGGGTCGGCCCGCCCGGCCCTGGCCCTGGGCCGACACCGAACCGGTCGCCCGCCTCACGGTCGCGGGCCGCAGTTTCGTGGTGCTGCGGGGCGGAAGCGGCCAGTCTCTGGCCTTCGGCCCCGGCCATCTGGACGGCACCCCGGAGGCCGGCGAACCCGGCACTGCGGTCTTCGCCGCGCACCGCGACACGCAGTTCGCGGGGCTGGGGCAACTCGGCCCCGGCGATACAGTCACGGTGACGGGCCGCGACGGCCGAACCCTAAGCTTCCGCGTCACCGGCACGCGGGTGGCGCGCTGGGATGCCTCGGGTATCGATCCGCAGGCCCCCGGCCGGCATCTCGATCTCGTCACCTGCTGGCCCCTGGAGGCGCTGCAGGCCGGCCCGCTGCGTCTGATCGTCGAGACCGATTTGGCGTCGGAGGCGGGGCGTTCCTGATAGGTTGACGTGGATGGCCAGCTTGGCCGCGCTTGCGCAAATGTGCGGTTTCGTGCGGATCTGTGCGGATCAAGCCTGCGCGAGCCTTGTCCGTGAGCGACGTTGAACTGTCTGAGGCGCAGAGCCGCGCCATTGCCCAGATCGTGCGCGAGGCGCTGGCCCGCCGACGCATCTCCCGGCAGACACTGGCGGAGGAGGCCAGGATCAGTCTCTCGACCCTTGAGAAAGCGCTCGCTGGCCGCCGGCCGTTCACCCTGGCAACCACAATCCGGCTGGAGGAGGCGTTGGGCCAATCCCTACGTCAGCCGACGGGGCAGGCACCCGCTCCGGAACTGCCCCGTCACGCCCCCGACGAGCTTGGGGCCTATGCGCGGCAGGGTGTGGCTTGGTTGGAGGGCTGTTACCTCACCCTACGCCCCTCATTCGAAACGGCGGGGATGATTTTCGCCTATCGTACCCAGATCGCCTGGGATGCTGACAGCGCGTGCTTGGTGTTCCGTGAGGCCGAGCGGATCGATGCGCCGTTCGCACAGTCCGGCAGTGTTGCTGTCCCCAGCCAATCCGGCATGATATACTTAGTGACCAACTGGCACGGGCAGCATCGTCTTGCAGTGTTGTGCCGTCCCAATATTCGAGGCGAGATGTTCGGGATTCTCACCACGCTGCACGCGGGCCGCGGTACGCAACTCACGCCCGCTTCGGCACCGCTCGCCCTGCTGCCGGAGCGCCATGCGACTGACCTGCGTTACGGCCGCATTGCTCCGCAAGAGCCCACTTACGCTGGTTATCGAGCGCATCTCGATCGCGTCCACGCGGACGGCTACGCCTCGTTCTTCGTGAGCGCTTCCTAGCAGGAACGACACCATCCTGGTCCCCACAATCATCGGGCCAACGCCGGATTAGAAGTCTGCTACCGTCGAATCGTCGATGCCTATTTTCGCCGTTGTCACTTCAAGAGTCGGACGGACAGCTGGCGGCTAAATCCGGTCGGCCGCTTTGCGCCCATCGAGGACATTCAATCTTCTGATGTTGTATCCCGTGAGCGGACCTTCGTACGCCGCTGTGAGCCATTCACGTTTGGATCGCGAACAGGCCGAGGTCGCGGCCGCAAAGCGTACCTTCGACCTGTATTCGGCTGAAATAGTTTAGATGTAGGCTGAGGCGAAGGCTGGCGAGCCTTCGAGAGCGTGGGCGAGCATTTCCAGTCCGTGCGTGATCTGCTGCCGGGTGGAGGGGCCGCCAAGACAGAGACGGACCGCCTCCGGCGGCGTCCCCGCGACGCAAAAAGGGTCGCTGGCGATGACGCCGAGCCCGGCCGACCGACCTTGGCTGGCGAAGGCCGAGCGCGTCCAGCCCTCCGGCAGCGTGATCCAGACGTGGAAGGCATGCGGATCGGCAGTGTAGGTCCCGGCGGGAAGCATCGCGGTTGCGATGCGCTGGCGCGCGGCCGATTCCTCGCGAACGAACCGCACGATGGCCTCCGCCGTGCCGTCCATGATCCACCGCGTCGCCAATGCCGTCGAGATCGGCGAGGCCATGACCGTGGCGGCGCGCAGGGCTCCGCCCAGTGGCAGGGCCGAACGGGCGCTTGGGGCGACCAGGAAGGCGAGCCGAAGACCAGCGCCCAGGCACTTGGCGAGGCCTGCCACGTAGTAGGTGATCTCCGGCGCGAGTTCCGCAAAACTCGGCGGCGGGGTTGGGCAGATGCGGGCGTAGGCGTCGTCCTCGATGATGGTGACGGCGTATCGCCGCGCAACCGCGATCACGGCCTCGCGCCGCGTCCTGGGCAGGGTCGCGGTGGTGGGGTTCTGCAGCAACGGATTCAGGTAGATGGCCTTCGGTGCCACTTTGGTGCAGGCGGCGGCGAAAGCATCAGGCTCGACTCCGTACCGGTCCGTGGGCAGATCGACGAGGCGCAGGCGCAAGTGCGCCGCGAGCGCGCGGATGCCGGGATAGGTGATCCGTTCGGCGCAGATCGTGTCGCCCGGCCGGGCGACCTGCCCCAGGATGCTGAACAGGGCGCTGTGCGCCCCCGGGCAGATCAGCAGACGCTCGCGGGACGTGACGACCCCGCGGCCTTTCAGCCAGCGCAAAGCCGCCTCCTTGTCCTCCTCGGTCCCGCCGAAGCCCTGGTAGCGCAACAGGTTGGTGAGATTGCCGGACAGGTCCACGAGCGCGGCTTGCATCCGGGCTTGCAGCGCCGGCGCGTCGGGCTCGGGGGGCAGGTTCATGGTGAAATCGACCGGACCGATCCGACGCGCGGGCGCGGCAGCACTTGAACGGGGCGGGCGAGCCGGATCGACCACGAAGGTCCCCTGGCCGACGCGCCCCTCGATCAGCCCGCGCTTATGGGCCTCGACGTAGCCGCGTGAAACCGTCGTGAAGTTCAGATCGAGCGCCTCGGCGAGGGCGCGCTGGGTCGGTAGGCGCGTTCCCGCCGTCAGGCGCCCAGTCCGGATGTCGTCGGCCAACGCCTCCGCAATCGCCAGGTAATGGGGCTTGCCCCACCGCTTCAGATCCGGCGTCCAGGCCCCGGTCCCTCCGTTCTGCAGTTTCGGTCGTTCGTCTCGCTCGGGCGAAGTCATTCGTGGCGGCCTAGATCATGATGCGATCAATGCTTGATTGTATGGCTTGCAATAGCCGTACCGCGATCACGCGCCGAATGGGTCCTCGGTTATATCCATACAATGCTGACAATAACCGATCCGCAATTGTGCATGCGCTGGCGATTATGCGTCCACGGAACGCTTGATAAAAAGGCGCGCGGCGCGCCGTCTGAAATTTGAGCCGCCTGCATTGATCGCATTATTGTATGAATATAACCTTGGCGCCTTGTATGGCAGATTGATCGAAAACCTCTGGCACACCGCTTGCCCTGTATGGGTTGAGACCGCTCGAAGTTCAGTCTTCCGCGGTCAATCCACCGAGGAGAGAGATCGATGCCTGCTGTGAACCGCGAGCCTCACAAAAAGGGCGACTTCCTGGTCGATTACGAGGAGAAGGTCTTCGAGGACGTCAAGGCCGAGCCGGGCCAGAAGGCGCTGGTCACCTTCCATACCGTCGCGTTCGAGGGCTCCATCGGCCTCGTGAACCTGCTCCAGGCCACGCGCCTGCAGCGCAAGGGCTTCGAGACCTCGATCCTGCTCTACGGCCCGGGCATCACGCTGGGCGTCCAGCGCGGCTTCCCACGGCTTGGCGACGAGGCTTTTCCGGGGCACCTCAACTTCAACAACCAGCTTGAGAAGTTCATGGCTGAGGGTGGCAAGGTCTACGCCTGCCGGTTCTCGACCCAGGCCCTCTACGGCCACGGGGAGGCCGCCTTCATCGAGGGCATCCGCATGATCAACCCTCTCGACGTCCTCGACTGCATCCTCCTGCACAAGCGCGACAACGCGGTGATCATCGACACCTGGACCGTCTGACCGGCCCTTTGGCTTCCAGTCCGGGACCTCGCATCCGGCGGCCGCGTGCGACGTGGCCGCCGTTCACAGCCGGAGGATCTCCCATGTCAGACAGCCGGATCGTGCGGGCCGCCGCCGTCCAGATCGCGCCCGACCTCGACCGGCCGGAGGGCACTCTGGAGCGGGTGCTCAATGCCATCAATGAGGCCGCCGCCAAGGGCGCGCGCTTCCTGGTCTTTCCCGAGACCTTCGTCCCCTATTACCCCTACTTCTCCTTCGTGCTGCCGCCTGCGATGCAGGGCGCCGAGCACCTGCGCCTCTACGAGCGGGCCGTGACGGTGCCGGGGCCCGTGACCCAGGCCGTCTCCGCCGCCGCACGCCGTCATGGGGCGGTCATCGTGCTCGGGGTCAACGAGCGCGACCATGGCTCGCTTTACAACGCGCAGTTGGTCTTCGACGCCGACGGGAGCCTTAAGCTCAAGCGTCGCAAGATCACGCCGACCTATCATGAGCGCATGATCTGGGGTCAGGGCGACGGCTCCGGCCTTACCGTGGTCGACACGGCGGTGGGGCGCGTCGGCGCGCTGGCCTGCTGGGAGCACTACAATCCGCTCGCCCGCTACGCCCTGATGGCGCGTCACGAGGAGATCCACGCGGCCCAGTTCCCGGGCTCCCTCGTGGGCCAAATTTTCGCCGACCAGATGGAGGTGACGATCCGCCATCACGCCCTGGAGGCGGCCTGCTTCGTGGTCAACGCCACGGGCTGGCTCACCGACGAACAGGTGGCGCAGGTCTGCCCGGACGAGCGCCTGCGCGGCGCCTGCCGCGGCGGCAACTGCACCGCCATCGTCTCGCCCGAAGGCAAGCACCTCGCGGAGCCGCTGGGCGCCGGCGAGGGCATCCTGATCGCCGACATGGACCTGGCGCTGGTGACCAAGCGCAAGCGGATGATGGACTCGGTCGGCCACTACGCCCGGCCCGAACTCCTCAGCCTGCTCCACGACGACCGCCCGGCCTCGTTCGTGCACCAGCCGATCCATTCCCAGACCGATTTTCGGAGTCTCGACCATGAGCAGCAGCCCGCTTCCGACGAGCCTTCCCGCGTTCCCGCCGGTGGTGGCGGGCCTGGTCGGGATGCCGACGGAGCGCCTGATCAACGCGTTGCAGTCTTACGGCGTTAGGCTCGCCGACAGCCGCGCCGGGGCGCCGAGCCGCCGCGGCGGGGCCGGTCCGTCGGACCACAAGGCCATGACCATCGCGGGCCGGACCGTGATGGTGCCGGTCCACACCGAGGCCGCCTTCGAGTCGCCCTTCCTCGTCCGCCGCCCGGACGACAACGGGGTCTCGGTGATCGAGCATGACGGCGTGGTGATCGGGCAGGCGACCTTCCCGGGCAAGCCGCGCTTCTACGCGCTCTCGACCTTCGACGGCGTGCCGTATTCGAAGATCGCCGTTCTGCACGGGCGAGACGTGCTGGCCACCACCGTGCTCCAGACCTGTATCCGCTACGCAAGCCGCACGAAGACCTGCCAGTTCTGCTCGATCGGCCAATCGCTCGCCGCCGGTCGCACCGTCGCGCACAAGACGCCCGAACAACTCGCCGAGGTCGCCCGCGCCGCCGTGCTCCTCGATGGCGTCAAGCACATGGTCATGACGACCGGCACGCCGAACGCGACCGACCGGGGCGCCGCCGTGCTCTGCGAGAGCGCCTTCGCCGTCAAGACCGCGGTCGACCTGCCGATCCAGGCTCAGTGCGAGCCGCCGGATGATGACCGCTGGTTCGAGCGGATGAAAGCGTCGGGCATCGATGCCCTCGGCATGCACCTGGAGGCCGTCACGCCCGAGGTCCGGGCGCAGATCATGCCCGGCAAGGCGAGCGTGCCGCAGGAGCGGTACTATGCGGCTTTCGAGGCCGCCGTTCCCGTCTTCGGGTGGGGCCAGGTCTCGACCTACATCCTGGCAGGGCTGGGCGACACCCCGGAGGCAATCCTGGAGATGGCCGAGCGCCTGATCGGAATGGGCGTCTACCCGTTCGTGGTGCCGTTCGTGCCGATCTCTGGCACCCCGCTGGAGAGCCACCCGGCGCCCAGCCCCGACTTCATGCACGGCATCCTCAGGCCCCTCGCGGACATGCTGGTCGGCGCGGATCTTCGCTCGACCGACATCAAGGCGGGATGCGGGCGCTGCGGCGCCTGCTCGGCGCTCTCGACCTACGAGCGCGCAGGGGCAGTATCGTGATCTTCGAACCCGTGCCGCCGTACTGGCCGAGCCACTTCCGCATCAAGTTCGCCACGAGTTCTTGGGAACGGAACGCCTGCGCGGCCCTGCGCCGGCAGGTCTTCTGCGCGGAGCAGCGCATCTTCACCGAAGACGATCGGGACGCCGTCGACGCGGAAGCGATCCCGATCTGTGCCCTCTCGACGCTCGGCGGCGACGCCGACGCCGTCGTCGGCACCGTGCGCATCCACGAAGTGTCGGAGCGTACCGGCACGTGGTGGGGGTCCCGCCTGGCCGTCGCCGGATCGTTCCGCGGCACGGCTGCCCTGGGAGCCGGGCTCATCCAGGTCGCGGTGTCCTCGGCCCATGCCCGGGGCTGCACACGGTTCCTAGCCCACGTGCAGGATCGGAACGTCCCGTTGTTCCAGGCCCTGCACTGGACGAGCCTCGAGGAAGTCGCCCTGCACGGGCGACCGCATTACCTGATGCAAGCAGACCTCGCGGCCTACCCGCCGATGCACGACCCCGAGCACGGGCTCGTCACATTCCGCAAGGCCGCGTGATGTCGGCGGGCTTCGACATCCAGTCCCTGGCCGGCCAGATCCGTGACGCGCGCGGGGTCGCGCACAAGCGCGACATCGATGCCGTGGTCGAGCGGCTCGGACTGAACAGCCGGCACGCCGCGGTTCCGGTCGGCGACGATTGCGCCGCCATACCGGATGGCGACGGCCACCTGCTGTTCGCCATCGAGGGCTTCCTCGACAGCTTCGTCGCGGCCGATCCGTACTTCGCCGGCTATTGCGGCATCATGGTCAACCTCAGCGACATCGCCGCCATGGGTGGGCGCCCGCTCGCGGTGGTCGACGCACTGTGGAGCCGGGATGCGGCGGAGGCGGCCCCGATCCTGGCAGGCCTGTCCGACGCGGCGGCGCTGTACGGCGTCCCGATCGTCGGCGGTCACACCAATACGCGCGCTGAAGCCGGCAACCTCGCGGTCGCCGTGCTCGGCCGCGCTGGCCCGAGGCTGCTCACGAGCTTCGACGCGGCACCCGGCGATGATCTCGTCGCGGCGATCGACCTGCGCGGACGCTTCCGCGACCCATACCCGTACTGGGACGCCTCGACCGGCACGGCGGGCGAGCGTCTGCGCGGCGATCTCGCGTTGCTGCCGGGCTTGGCGGAGAGCGGGCTCTGCCGGGCGGCCAAGGACATCAGCATGGCGGGCGTCGTCGGCACCGCCCTGATGCTGCTGGAATGCTCGCATGTCGGTGGCATCATCGACCTCGACGCGATCCCACGACCCGCCGGCATCCCGCTCGACCGGTGGCTGACCGCGTTCCCGAGCTTCGGCTACCTTCTGAGCGTGCGCCCGGACTGCACGCCTACCGTCCACGCGCGGTTCGCCGAACGGGATATCGCGGTCGCCACGGTCGGTAAGCTCGACGCAAGCCGGGTCGCCCGGGTACGCGATGCCTCCGGCGGAGAGGCCGTGGTCTGGGACTTCACCGTCAGTCCGCTGATCGGTTGTGGCCAGGATGACAGGGATGGAGCCCGATGACGGCCCTGCGCATCGCCATCCTGACCCACTCCACCAATCCACGGGGCGGCGTCGCGCACTGCCTCGCCCTGGCCGAGGCCCTGTGCGCTCTCGGGCATGAGGCGGTGGTCCACGCGCCCGATCCGTCGGGGCGCGGCTTCTTTCGCGCGGCCGCCTGCCCGACGGTATCAGTGGCCGCGAAGCCGGTGGCTGGTACGACGGTCGACCTCGTGCGGGCTCGCATCGACGATTACCTGCGCTACTTCGCATCCCCCGCGGCCTGCGACTTCGACGTGTTTCACGCCCATTGCGGCATCGGCGGCAACGCGCTCGCGACGCTCAAGCACCGCGGCTTGATCCCCGGTTTCGTGCGCACGGTCCACCACGTCGACAGCTTCTCCGACCCGGTGCTCGCGACGTGGCAGGATCGCTCGATTCGTGAGGCCACGCACCTGCTCTGTGTCAGCCACACCTGGGCCGACCGGATCGAGACCGATCGCGGTACGGAGATCGGCGTCGTCGGGAACGGCGTGGACCTGGCGATCTACCAAGAGGCGCCGACCGATGCCGACCTGATCGTGAGGGAGCGCTGGGGCCTCGGTGTCGGGCCGGTCGTTCTGAGCGTCGGCGGATTCGAGGCGCGTAAGAACACGGCCGGGATTATCGAGGCTTTCGCGCTCCTACGTCGATGCCACCCCCAAGCGCAGCTTGTGATCGTCGGCGGCGCTTCGCTCCTCGACCACGCCTCCTACGGCGCCCGCTGCCGCGCCGCTCTGCAAGCCCATGGGCTGATGGTCGGGCGTGGTGAGGCAGTGATCGAGACGGGACCCGTCTCGCAGGAGGAGATGCCGGCCTTCTATCGCAGGGCGGCCGTCCTCGCCTTTCCATCTTGGACGGAGGGTTTCGGGCTCTGCGTCCTGGAGGCCATGGCCTGCGGCACCCCGGCGATCGTTTCTCGTCTGCCGCCCTTCACCGAGTACCTCCAGAGCGACGACGCCCTCTTCGTCGATCCCAGCGATCCCCGGGACATCGCCGACGCCATGACGGTCGCCCTGGCACCGACGACGCGCGCGCGGCTGCGGACTGCCGGTTCGGCCCGGGCCGCCGCTCACGCCTGGCGCGCCTGCGCCGAGCGTCACCTCGATACCTACGCGGCCTGCGCCCGCGTCGAACGGGAGCCGATCCATGCCTGAGATGCACTTCCACATCCGCTGGCCCGATGGCCGGCGCGAGGCCTGCTACTCGCCCTCCCTCGTCGTGAGGGATTTCCTCACGGTCGGCGAAAGCTACGCCCTCGACGACTTCGTCGAGAAGACCCGCACGGCCCTCACCATCGCGAGTGAGCGGGTGCGCGAGAAATACGGCTTCGCGTGCTCGTCGGCGATGGCCCAACTCACCCGGATTGAGACCGCGGCGAAGCGGCAGGACCCCGGGGGCCTCGTCACGGTCGAGACCTTCGAGTCCTGAACCCGGCGCCTTCCTCGAAGCATCGCGGAGTTAGAGCCATGACGTCCACGCCCCGTCACGTCCCCGTTGCCATCGTCGGCGGTGGTCAGGCCGGTCTCTCGGTCAGCTATCACCTGAAGCAGCGTGGGATCGATCATCTCGTTTTCGAGAAGGTATCCGCGGCACACACGTGGTCGAGCCAGCGCTGGGACACGTTCTGCCTGGTCACGCCGAATTGGCAGTGCGACCTACCCGGCCATCCCTACGACGGGCCGGATCCGGACGGGTTCATGAAGAAGGACGAGATCATCGCGTATCTGAAGCGCTTCGTGGCGAAGGTGAACCCGCCGATCCGGGAGGGTGTCGCGGTCACACGAGTCGCACGGGCCGAAAACGGGACCTTCTCGGTCCAGACCTCGGACGGAGACTACACGGCGAATGAAATCGTGGTCGCTTCGGGCGGCTATCACACCCCGATCATCCCGCGCATGGCCGAGAAGTTGCCGAGCGCGGTCACGCAGATCCACTCGAACCAGTATCGCAACCCGGCCCAACTGCCGGAGGGCGAGGTTCTTGTGGTCGGCTCAGGTCAGTCCGGCGCGCAGATCGCCGAAGACCTGCATCTCGCCGGCCGCGCCGTGCATCTCGCGGTGGGCGACGCGCCGCGCTGTGCCCGGTTCTACCGGGGCCGCGACGTCGTCACCTGGCTCGCGGATATGGGCTATTACGAGATGACCGTCGACAACCATCCGCTGCGCGACGGTGTCCGCGACAATACCAACCACTACGTGACCGGCCGCGACGGTGGCCGGGACATCGACCTGCGCCGCTTCGCCAGGGATGGCATGAAGCTCTATGGTGTGCTGGAAGATTTTGCCGACGGCTGCCTACGTTTCCGCGACAATCTCATCTGCTCACTCGACGGGGCCGACCGCACGTACAACGGCATCAACGTGGCCATCGACAAGTACATTGCCGAAAACAACGTCGATGCTCCGGTGCAGGCGCACTACACCCCCGTTTGGGAGCCGGGCGAGCCCATCACCCGTCTTGCCCTCGAAGGCTCCGGCATCACCGCGACCGTCTGGTGCATCGGTTTCATGCCGGACTTCCGATGGCTCGACGCGTCCGTGTTCAACGGCGCGGGAAACCCCAAGCACAAGCGCGGCGTGACGCGGGAGGACGGCGTCTATTTCATCGGTCTGCCCTGGTTGAATACCTGGGGCTCGGGCCGCTTCGGCGCAGTCGGCCGCGATGCCGAGTTCGTTGCGCAGACCATCCAGACGCGCCTCGGCGCCGAGCGGTTCGCCTTGAAGTTCGCCGTGTAGGTGAGGCGCTCCCGATGCAGCCGCTGGTACGGCACTGATGGCTGCCTCAGCCGGTGTTTGAGACAGCCTCGCCATCGCGTTATCTCGGGTGCGGGTTGATCAAGCCTCGAAGCCTGATGCCACGCAGCCGCTCACCTGCGTTTAGAAGAAAGCCTGCGAAGTTGCCCTTCAGGCGTCGTGGCGTTGGATTGTCCCTCCCGCATGCTGCCCGCCCCACATGGGATATGCCGAACCTCTGTGTAGACCGTCTGTTTAAGAACAGGCCGTGGAAAGCGCTGGGGCACCGCTCGTGAGAGTTGATCGCTCAAGCCCCCGATAGAGGCACGGCTGCGTCCTAAGCGGTCGTCCTTGCTGGCATCTCCTATATGCCACAGCCGTGCGAGCGAGCTCCGGCATGTTTCGATCCGGCCGCCGACAAGCGTGCTTTCGCAGCAACATGAGCGCACCCCCTCGTATCGCTCGTCATTTTTACAGTAGACTCGAAGTAAAACAATGACACACTCATAGTCGATATGGGAATGCGTACAAATTGATCGCGCTTCCATACAACTAAGACGCTGAAGTCCGACAAGACAACCGATCTGTATCTGCGCCGGGGCTTTTCGGCGAACGGGAACGCTCGGCCTGCGCCCGGCAAGAAGGGGATTGAGGATGCTGAACAGGATCACGGCAACGCTCGCAGGCGCTGCGGCCGTCGCGTTGAGCGCGACGGCCGCCTTCGCCCAAGCCACAACGATTCCGGGTGAGCAGGTCGGCCTCGCCGCCGGCGCGCCGTTGCCCGAGGGCCTCTACGCGGTCGACACCTTCATTTACCGTCGCACCGATCAGCCCTTCTCGCCCGACACCGCGATCAACGTCCCGTTCCTGCTCTGGTCGACCCCGCTGACACCTTTCGGCGGCCGCATCGAAGCTCTCGTCGCTCAGCCCACCGTTTTCGCCTTCACCCGCAACGGCGCCGGCCAGCGAAACAAGGATATCTCGATCAACGTCGGCACCTTCCTTGCCGGCATCTGGGCGTTCGACCTCGGCAACAATTTCGGCGTCAGTTTCCTGGGCGGCGTTCACCTGAACGACCTCGATGCCGGCCGCGGCTCGCTCGGGACCGGTTTGTCCGGTACGCCCGTGCTGCCGCAGCTCTCCTCGAACACGTACAGGTTCGGTGTCGCCGGCAGCTATACCGGCGACGGCTGGAACATCACTGCCAACCTGACCGGCAACGTTTACGACACGCCCGGCCGCTTCGGTGGTCCGATCGGTGCAGCGATCGGCCCAATCCGTCTCTCGGATGCAATTCTGCTGGATCTGACCGCCACGAAGAAGTTCGGCAACTTTGAGATCGGCCCGGTCGCCTACGGTGTCTACAACTTCGACACCAGCCAGTTCAGCGCCGCGAACGGCAATCGCGGCCGCTTCGCCGTCGGCGGCCTCATCGGTTACGATTTTAAGGCCTTCACCGTTCAGGCGTATGTGGCACGCGACGTGGTCACCGGTGCACAGTACACGAACGCGCTCGGCCGGACCCGAGACAATTACTCGACCGACGGCTTCGTCCGCTTCGTCGTCCCGCTCTACACCCCGCCGGCGCCGGCTGCGGTGGTAGCCCCGCTGGTCCGCAAGGGCTGACGCCAAGCGCTCATCCACCACGATCTGCACCCGGCCGTGGTGCACACGGAATTGAAGTGGAAATCCTTCCCAGGGCCCACGCTTCGATAGGGGCCGAGCGGCCCGGTCTCAACAGCTAACCCCGCTCGGCCCCGCCAGCACACGGGGATGGTACAAAGTTGCCGAAACGACCGCCGTGACAGAGGCTGTGGCCCTGTACCAAGTAGGCTAGATTCATCGATTAGTTTTGGCCTCAAGTACCTGGACAGACAGCTCCCGCTTTTCTTAGAAATTCATGCAATACTAGCTATACCAATATCGGACAAAATCGATCTACCGCTCGGCTCTTATTGTTGCCGTACTGCCCCTCTCTGCACGGTTGGGAGCAAACAACGGGTCTGCATGTTTGACAACGGCCACATCATCCACGAGAGACGGGTTTCGAATCTAAGAATGGATCCAACCCCTATGAGAGAGTTCATGGGGTCAGTATTCCAAGATGTTTTCCACCAAGACAAATTTACCCGCGAGATTTTTATAGTTAGAACTCGCTAGAAATATTCAGCAGGCCCGCATAGATCCTGCAGGTTTTGCAGCCCAGATTGCTGTCAAAATTCGCATCTCCAGATCAGGATTGTCCGCAGACCCTATAACTCTTCGGTGTGAGTCCCGTCACCCGGCGAAACGCTGTCGCTAGATGGCTCTGGCTTGAGAAGCCCGTATCCAGCGCGATCGAGGTAACGGTCAGATCTGTCGAGAGGAGCAGGTTTCTGGCCCGCTCCACCCGGCGTGACAGCACGTATTGATGGACCGTCGTGCCCCATTGCCGGAGACAGGCGCGGGACAAGGAGCGTGCGGATACACCGACCTCGCCCGCGATGGCCTCGAGGGAGAGATCTTCGGCAAGGCGGTCCTCGATCAGGTCGCGGACGCGCCTCATCTCGCCGCAATCGAGCACCTGCCTGTCAGGCCTCCGCCGCGATGAGCGGCCGTTGGCTGTGTAGATCCGAACGAGTCGCACAACCATGGCGTGGACCAACTCGTCGACGTAGAGCGTCGACGAGGGATCCGGCTCCTCCCGCATGATCTCCAGGATAGCCAGCGCCAACTGCTCCAAGAGCGGGTCGGACGTCCCGAGCGGCACGTCGAGCTCGACCTGGGAGGCGGCCGCGCTCCACATCTGGCGTGCGGCCTCGTCGATCAATCCCTGGCGGAGATGCATCGCCAGCATCTCGGAGCGCCCCCGTCTCTGCCATTCGCTCTCGTCATGGGCCGGGATCAGGTGGAACTGGCGGGGACGCAGCGTTTGCGTTTCGGCCGTGCCGCCGCGCCCTATGCGCCGGCGGATCTGGGCGGGACGATTGACGCAGTAGCCGAGGCAGGGGTTGCCGACCGGGTCGAGTGTCCCCGTCCAGGGCTCTACGGCGACGTGCTGCGCGTGGATGTCCCGCCAGCCCCGCCCCGTGCTGCGGGCCAATGCAATGTTCTTCGGCCAGGAGCCAATGTCACGCGTCTGCATCGTCGTGACCGTCATGTCCTCGATCTCACTGACACGCCCCGTCGGCGCATCCTCGCCTCACGATGTCCGGAATCTGTTCGAACCCGGCGTGAATTTGGAAGAACGCCCTCAGAGGCTAGGTGCAGTCTAGCGCTCGAACAAGTCATCGACCGAGAAAATACAGCCATTCGGCTGCCTGTTCATCAGCAGTATTGGCTTATTTTACGAGCAGATCGCTCGCTTCTCCGGCAGGATGCTTGGCCGGACGGGGCGGGCGGGGAGACCGAGCACGATGTCCTCACTGTTCAGCGAACTTCGGGTTCGCGACGTCACGCTGCGCAATCGCATCGCGGTCTCGCCGATGACGCAGTTCTCGTCGCCGGACGGCCTCGTGAACGACTGGCACCTGGCGCATCTGGGCTCGAAAGCGGCAGGGGGCGCCGCCCTCGTCGTGGTGGAGCAGGCGGCCGTCTCGCCGGAGGGCCGCATGTCCACCCAGTGCGCCGGTATCTGGAACGACGAGCAGGGCGAGGCCCTGGCGCGCATCGCTCGCTTCGTGGCGTCCGTCGGGGCGGTCCCCGGCATCCAGCTCGGCCACACCGGCCGCCGGGGCTGCGTCGAGCCTCCGTGGAAGGGCGGCGGCCATCTGCCGGACGACCATCCCGACGCGTGGGAGATGATTGGCCCCTCCGCCAATGCCTTCGGCGGAGCCATGCCACGGGTCCCGCGCGCCATGACGCGCGACGATATCGCCACGGTGACGCACCAATACGCCGAGGCTGCGCGCCGCGCGCGGGAGGCCGGTTTTCAGTGGTTAGAGATCCACTGCGCGCACGGGTTCCTGTTGTCGAGCTTCTTTTCGCCCCTGGCCAACCGGCGCACCGACGCATACGGCGGTGACTTCTCCGGGCGCAGCCGGTTGCTCATCGAGGTCTTCGAGGCGGTACGCTCGGAATGGCCCGAGCGGCTGCCGCTCTCCATGCGCTTCGGTGTAACGGAGTTCGCGCCCGGCGGCCAGACCATCGACGATTCGGTCGAATTGGCCCGGCTGCTCGCCCCTCGGGGCCTCGACCTCGTGGACGTCTCCTTCGGCGGCAACTCGGGCCGCGCCCAGACGCCGTGGGACGAGGAGGGGTTCATGGTCCCAGCGGCGCAACGCATTCGGGAGGAGGCGGGCGTCTTGACCGCCGCGAACTGGAACCTCGCCGATCCCGTCTTCGCGGAGGCGATCGTCAAGGAAGGTCAGGTCGACCTCGTCATGCTCGGCCGACCGATGCTCGCCAACCCACATTGGCCCGTCTACGCCGCGATGGTTCTCGGCGAGGCGCGTCCCTACGACATGCTGCCGGTCCAGTTCAGCACGTGGCTCAACAAGTATCAGCGTAGCCGCGTCAACAACGGCTTCGGCCGCGTGGTCGCCGACGCTCCGGGCGATGCGCCGAAAGCTGCCGAGTAACCCTCGATCTCATCCCTGTTTGTCCCACTGCTCTGAGCCGGAGTGCGACTGATGCCTGTCCAACGAACACCGAGCGCGGCGCCGAACAACGACCTGCCGCAAGCCCGCCTCGGCTGGATCATGGCCGCTATCCAGACGCTGATCTACGGCAGCTTCGTCGGCACCTTCATCGTCTCGCCCGCCACCATGACGCGGCCGATCGCACCCGGGATGGCCGTGACGGTCGGCACCGTCGGCGGTCTCCTCGCCATCCTGTCCACCATGATCCTGACGGGGCTCTACGTCCTGCTCGCCAACCGTCTCACCGCGCGCTGAGGAGGCAGACACCATGCAAAGGTCCATTCTTGCCGTCTCACTGCTCCTGAGCGCCACCGCCCCGGCGCTTGCGGCCGAAAGCGGCGGCCTCAACACCGCAGCGATCGGAATGTTCGTCGGCATCGTTCTCGTAACGCTGGGCATCACCTACTGGGCGGCGCGGCGCGCCCATTCGGCCGACCAGTTCTATGCCGCGGGCGGTCAGATCTCCGGCTTCCAGAACGGCATCGCCCTGGCCGGCGACATGATCTCGGCCGGCGCGCTCCTCGGGCTTGCCGGTCTGATCTGTTCCTCCGGCTTCGACGGCCTGATCTTCGCCGTCGGCTACGCGACCGGCCTGCCTTTCGTCGTTTTCCTGGTAGCCGAGCGGCTGCGGAAGCTCGGGCGCTACACGGTGGCCGATGTCCTGGCGACGCGTTTGTCGGAGACACCGATCCGCATCTTCACCGCGATCGCGACCCTCATCATTGTGATGTTCTACCTCATCGCCCAGATGGTCGGGGCGGGCCAGTTGATCCGGCTGCTGTTCGGGCTCGATTATCTCTATGCGCAGATCCTCGTGGGCGCGCTGATGATCTGCTACGTGATGTTCGGCGGCATGGTGGCGACGACCTGGGTTCAGATCGTCAAGGCGGCGCTGCTGCTCACGGCTGGCATCGCGATCTCGCTGCTCGTCCTGGCCAAGTTCGGCTTTGACTATAATACCCTCGTCGCCCGGGCCATCGCAGTGCATCCAAGGCACGCTGCGATCATGATGCCGCAAGTCTATTCGGGGAGCGTCTGGCAATCGGTCTCACTCGGCATGACACTGATGCTTGGGGCGGCGGGCCTTCCGCACGTCCTGATGCGCTTCTTCACCGTCCCGGACACCCGTGCGGCCAGGGTATCGGTCTTCTGGGCCGTGATGTGCCAGAGTGGTTTCTTCGCGCTCATCTTCGTGATCGGGTTCGGAGCGCTGGCCATCATCGGCGGAGATCCGGCCTATCTCGACGCCAAGGGCGCTATCCGTGGTGGCGGCAACATGGCCACCGTTCATCTATCCCACGCGCTGGGCGGCGACACGCTCATGGGCCTCGTCTCCGCCGTGGCCTTCGCCACGATCCTAGCGGTGGTCGCGGGGCTGACGCTGACGGGCGCCTCGGCGGTCTCGCACGACCTCTACGCCCGCATCATTGGCCGGGGCCGGGCGACGGAGCGCAGCGAGATCCGGGCCTCGCGGCTCGCTACCGTCGGCCTCGGCATTCTGTCGGTGCTGCTCGGCATCGCCTTTCAGACCCAGAACGTCGCCTACATGATCAGCCTCGCCTATGCGGTGAGCTGCAGCTCGACCCTGCCGCTTCTGATCCTGGCGCTGTACTGGGGCGGGCTGACGACCCGGGGTGCGATCGCCGGCGGCGTGATCGGCCTCGTCGGCGCCGTCGCGCTCACAGTCCTCGGGCCACCGGTCTGGGTGAAGGTGCTCGGTAACGCCGCCCCGATCTTCCCGCTCGATCCCCCGACCATCGTCACGATGCCGCTGGCGTTCCTCACGGCCTTCGTGGTCTCGGTCATGGATAGGAGGCCGGTATCGGCGTCGGCCATATCCCCCGCGGTCTGATACCGATCTTGCACGGCCTGAGCGTTCTTGACTGATGCGAGGCCACGTCGGACGCCCGCGATCTGTAACCAAAGCTGTAATTGGTTAGTGTGCCCTTGAGGGAGCTGGGTACGTCCGCTTCACCGGCGCGACTTTCCCAAAGCGGAACTTCAGTTATCGGCCACCTTCGGTCATTCTGGTTCGATCAGACCTCCAGCAAGCGGACCTTCTGATGGTCTGAGAAGGGTCACGAGCTTCCGTTCGCAGTGGACAACGGCGCGAAGTTTCGGACCGTCTCAGCCCAACCGTAGCTTCGACTGGACTGTCGAAGCGAACGGAGCGTGTGTGGTCTCCAGCCCGACGCACGGAAACTGGCTAATCATTATGACAAGCTTGAGCTTATCCAATATAATCGACGCGTTGATCGCAAGACTAAGCGACGTTGGCGCGGTCACCAAGACTGTAATTGTATGGATCAGCAACAGTCTGGAAGTAGCGGAGTGGCAACGCGACGGCTGACGCATTCCTCTTTTCACTAGGTTGTCATTCCGACCATCCACGCTTTGCCCCGCCGGCCGGCCTTGCGCCGCCCGCGGGGTCGGGGTCGTGGCAGGGCCTGACCTGCCCCCGACGGAGACCCCGACCCATGACCACCATTTCGCTCACCCGCACCGAGACCAGCATCCTGCAGACCGCCGCCGCATGCGAGGGCCGCCTACGCTTCGCACCAGAGATGAAACCGGCCAGTCGCAAACGGCTCATTGGCCGTCTCCTACGCGACGAACTCATTACCCCATCGGACGCGCCGGACGGACAGCATCGCCTGACGCCCACGGGCTACCTGGCCATTGGCCTCACCCCGCCCGCCCGGACCAACACAGCGTGCCGCCCGAACAAGAAGGCGCTGGTGCTGACGCTGCTGACGAGAGACAACGGAGCGACGCTCGCTGAGCTCATCGCGGCGACGGGCTGGCTCCCGCACACGACGCGCGCGGCCCTCTCTCGGATCCGGTCCGGGGGACAGCCGCTGGCGAAGGCAGCGCGGCCAGACGCGACGACGGCCTACCGCATCCTTCCACCCTCGCCCGCCGCTCGCACTCGCTCGCGGCGCAAGGGGGAGACGCTGACGCGGGGCGCTGAGGCTGAGCCGCAGGCTGGCATGCCGATTCAGGCCGTCGCCTGATGGCGCGGACCCAGCCCATTTTGGGGAGCGAGGCGGACCACGTGTCCGCCTCGCTCGACGCGCTCGCCGGGATGGACGCGGCGGCACTGGAACGGCGCTGGCGCCAGGTCTTCGGCGCAGCCCCGCCTCCCGGCCTCCCGCCGGCCCTGCGCGCGCGGGTGATCGCCTACCGCCTGCAGGCTCTGGCCTATGGTGACCTCGATCGCGATACCGCGCGGGCGCTCGAGCGGCTCGCACAGGCACGGGGCCCAAGAGGCCAGAGCGGGGACGATATGCCGATCCGCGTGTCGGTGCCGGTGCCGGACCGACGCGGGCGCACCCCCGGCGTGACGCTCTCGCGGGAATGGGCCGGGGTGATGCACACCGTGCACGTGTTGGACGCGGGCTACGCCTGGAACGGGGCGACCTATTGCAGCCTGTCCCGCGTGGCGCAGGCTATCACCGGCACCAAGTGGAACGGCCCCCGCTTCTTCGGCCTGCGCGCCAAGACCACTGGCGGTGGGGAGCTCGGTGTGGGGAGGGTTGAGGCATGAGTGCCCGGTCGTCCAAACCACGACAGGCACCGCCCCCCGGCACACGGCCGACGCTGCGCTGCGCGATCTACACCCGGGTCTCGACCGAGCACGGGCTCGATCAGGAGTTCAACTCCCTCGACAACCAGCGTGAAGCCGCCGAAGCCTACATCCGCTCCCAGGCGCACGAGGGCTGGCGCCTGCTACCCGGCCGCTACGACGACGGCGGCTTCTCCGGCGGATCGCTCGAACGCCCCGCCCTGCAACGGCTGCTCGCCGAGGTGCAGGCCCGGCGCGTCGACGTGATCGTCGTGTACAAGGTCGACCGGCTCACCCGGGCCCTGTCCGACTTCGCCAAGTTGGTCGAGCTGTTCGACGGGCACGGCGTCTCGTTCGTGTCGGTGACCCAGGCGTTCAACACCACCACCAGCATGGGCCGGCTTACGCTCAACGTGCTGCTGTCGTTCGCCCAGTTCGAGCGTGAGGTCACCGGCGAACGCATCCGCGACAAGATCGCCGCGAGCAAGCGCAAGGGGATCTGGATGGGCGGCGTCGTCCCACTCGGCTACCGGGTCGAGGACCGCGCCCTGCACGTCGTCGAGGAACATGCCGCCCTCGTGCGGGCGATCTTCGCGGGCTACCTCGCGCACGGCACGGTGGCGGCGCTCAAGCAGGATCTCGACGAGCAGGGCATCACCCTGCCGGCCCGCCGCGACGGGGCTGGGCGAGAGACCGGTGGGGGTCCGTTCTCGCGCGGGCATCTGTACAAGCTGCTCGGCAATCCGCTCTACATCGGTCAGCTTCGGCACAAGGGTCAGGTCCATGAAGGCCAGCATGCCGCGATCGTGGACGGGGTGACGTGGCAGGCGGTGCAGGAACGGCTCACCACCAACCACCATCAGCATCACCGCGGGCGATCTGAGAGCGTGCACCTCCTCACCGGGCGCCTACGCGATGTGGCAGGTGAGCCGATGGTGCCGAGCCATGCCCAGAAGGGTCCACTGCGCTACCGCTACTACGTCGCCCGTGAGGTCGGGCTGGATGGCAAGCGGCTGCGCTTGCCTGCCGGGCCGATCGAGGCGGTGGTCGTGGCTGGTCTACGGAGTATCGCTGCACCGAGCCCAGTACCGCTCGAAGACGCTGCCGTGGTCGCTGCCGAACTCGAGACGGTGACGGTGCATGCCGATCACCTCATGCTGCAGCTCACCGGCGACCGCCCTCCCTTGTCGCTGCCCTTCGCGCATCAGCTGCAGCGCCGCCGCAGGGCGATCGTCGTACCGCCGGGGCGCGAGGGCGATCGGCTGCGGGCGATGAAGGCGGAGGATCGCACCCGCATGCTCGTAGGCATCGCCGCGGGCCGGACCTGGATGGGGGATCTCGTGGGTGGGCGAAGCACGAGCATCGAGGCGATCGCCAGGGCCGAGCAGCGCAGCGAGCGCTCGGTGCGCATGACGCTGTCCCTCGCCCTACTCTCCCCTCGCATCGTGCAGGTGATCGTCGAGGCGCGGCTGCCCCGGGGCATCGGCCTGCGTCATCTCTGCGAGCTGCCCCCCGCTTGGGATGCACAGGAACGCATCCTTGGCTTGTGATAACTGAGCGTCCCGCCTGTGCTCCCCACGGCTGACGTCATCGCCTCCGGAAGCGATCAGGCGAATAGGCGCACCGCCATCCCGATCACCACCGCGGCTCCCAAGCAGCGCCGCCACGGGTTGACCCCGCGCAGCAACTCATCGCCCGCCCAGACCGCAAGGGCGATCCTCGATGCGAGATCCGCCCACTGCCCGACGGCGGTATCCTCCCCCGCGATCCAAGCGACGGACAGCATCACACCGAAAAGCCACAGCGGCGTGTTCGGCCACTGGCCGATCACGATGCGCCCGCTGGTGCGGTCGCGGAAGAACCAATCGAGGACCGCGGGTAGCATCGCAGGAAACGGGAATGAGGCCTGTGGAGACCGGGGGCCGAAGGGCCGATGATCCGGCCCCGGAGACACGACAGAGACGCGGCTGAAGCAGGACGCTCGAGCTAAGCTACTGACATGACGTGACTTTCGACGACCACCCGGATCCTGCGGTTTGCGCAAGGACCCCTGGTGGAGCTGAGGGGAATCGAACCCCTGACCTCCGCAGTGCGATTGCGGCGCTCTCCCATCTGAGCTACAGCCCCGTCGAGGCGCCGGCCTTGTAGGCGCGGGCGGCTCAGCCTGTCAATTCCTGTTTCACCGCCGCCCGCCGCACACCGCTCCCGGTGAGGCCGCGCGGGCGCCCCTAGGATACGCGCGGACCCGCATGAACGCCCTGATCTGGCTCTTCGACACGGTCGTCCAGCTCTTCATCTACGTCCTCATCGCCAGCGCGGTCCTGAGCTGGCTGGTGGCGTTCAACGTGGTGAACGTCCGCAACCCGATCGTCGCCCAGATCGGCGAGGTGCTCTACCGGATCACCGAGCCGGTGCTGCGGCCGATCCGCAACCTGCTGCCCAATCTCGGCGGCGTCGACATCTCGCCGATCATCCTGATCCTGCTGCTGCTGTTCATCAGCAAGCTTCTGCACGAGTATGCCGTGCCCCAGGCTTACATGTACGCGCAGTAGGATCGAGTGACCGTGAAAACCAACCCCGGCCGGTTCTTCGAGGATTTCCGCCTCGGCGAGACCATCCGCCACGCCACGCCCCGCACCGTCACGGTGGGCGACGTGGCGCTCTACACCGGCCTCTACGGCCCGCGCTTCGCCGTGCAGTCGTCGGACGCCTTCGCCCGGGCCTTCGGCTACCCGAAGAGCCCGCTCGACGACCTGCTGACCTTCCACATGGTGTTCGGCAAGACCGTGCCGGACGTCTCCCTCAACGCGCTGGCCAACCTCGGCTACGCGGAGGGCGGGTTCCGCCGGCCGGTCTATCCGGGCGAGACCGTGTCGACCGTCTCCGAGGTGATCGGCCTCAAGGAGAGCTCGAACCGGCAGACCGGCGTGGTCTACGTGCGCTCGGTGGGCTCCGACGAGGCCGGCGAGACCGTGCTGAGCTATTGCCGCTGGGTCCTGGTGCGCAAGCGCGACCCGGAGGCCGCCATCGCCGAGGAGCACGTCCCGAGCCTGGCCAAGGTGGTCGATCCGCAGGACCTCGCGGGCGCCCTGCCGAAGCTCTCGGCCGCCGCCTACGATTCGGAACTCGCCGGCAGCCCGCACCGCTTCGGCGACTACGCGGTGGGCGAGAAGATCGACCACGTCGACGGCATGACCGTCGAGGAGGCCGAGCACCAGATCGCCACGCGCCTGTTCCAGAACACCGCCAAGGTCCATTTCGACGGCCTGGCCGCCAAGGACACCCGGTTCGGCCGCCGGCTGATCTATGGCGGGCACGTGATCTCGCTGGCCCGGGCGCTCAGCTTCAACGGCCTGGGCAACGCCTTCGCGCTCGCCGGCATCAATGCCGGCCGCCACGTGGCGCCGCTGTTTGCCGGCGACACGGTCTACGCCTGGAGCGAGGTCCTGGCCGCGGCCGACGTCGGGCGCGACGATGTCGGGCTCCTGCGCCTGCGCACGGTCGCCACCAAGAACCAGCCCTGCGGCGCCTTCCCGGACCGCACCGGCGAGGGCTACGACCCGGCCGTGATCCTCGACCTGGATTACTGGGCGTTCGTGCCGAAGTAGGGGCGCCACGGGACGCGCGGCCCGGATTCGGGGGCGCGCGCTGTCCCGCCTCCGTCCGGGGCTGTCGGGCGCGGCAGATTTTCGGAGGGCCCGGGTCCTCCGGATGGCGCACATCCCTCACCCCAACTGTCGCGCCCGATGACGACCGATGTGGAAACGCCGTAGCCTCTGCGGGGACGGGGCCAGCGGGTGCCGGTCTGCATTGCTCTCGTCCAACGCCGACCAGTAGGATGGCCCGCACCCGCTGCCTAGCGGGCACGAGTCCGACCCGTTGGGAGCCCCCGGTGGATCCCGTCCCGTCGATGCCGGAGGCCGTGACGGTCAGGCCGGCGGTCCTGGACGATGCGCAGGCCATCGCGGCGATCCATGTCGCCGCGTGGCGGGAAACCTATGCCGGGCTCCTGCCCGCCGGGATGATCGCCGCCCAGACGGTGGAGCGGCGGTTCGCGATGTGGACGCGCATCCTCGGCGATCCAGCCTCCGGCACGGCGGTCGAGGTCGCCGAGGAGGGCGCCGGCCTCGTCGGATTCGGGTCCTGCGGCGCCCAGCGCTCTGCCGAGCTGGCAGCGGACGGCTTCGGCGGCGAGGTCAGCGCGGTCTACGTCCTGCGATCCGCCCAGCGGCGCGGGACCGGTACCGCCCTGATGGCCGCGCTGGCGGCGCGCCTGAACCAGGCCGGGCATCGTGCCGCCAGCCTGTGGGTCCTGAGCGAGAACCTTTCGGCCCGGCGGTTCTACGAGCGCCTCGGCGGCGTCGCGGTCGGGGCGCGGAAGGAGCACCGGGAGGACGGCAGCCTCGTGGAAGTCGCCTATGGCTGGCGCGATTGCGCTGCGATCCGACGGGGGGCGGCTTCGGGCTGAAGCGCGCGCCCATCATTGCGAGCGCAGCGCAGCAACCCTGGACCACGCCACGTTCGGAGATCGCGACGCCTCGCTCGCGATGGCGGCGCCGGCCGAGCGCATCCGAAAGCGCCTCCCCCCGGGCGTGACCGATCCACAAAAACCCCGACCCGGGCATCCGGGCGCGCGCGATGCCGTATGGCCGAACGCCCCGGACGAAACACCGATCAGGCCGCGAGGGGCCGCTCCGCCACCGGCTGCCGGAACGGCTGCACCAGGACGCGCCGGCCGCTGAGGTCGTGCACGCTCACCCGCCAGTCCGACCAGTCGGTCCGGTCGGACAGCGACCGCATCACGTCGGCGGCGACCCGGCGGGCGCGCACGGTGAGGC
This sequence comes from Methylobacterium sp. WL18, assembly GCF_008040015.1. Taxonomy (NCBI): domain Bacteria; kingdom Pseudomonadati; phylum Pseudomonadota; class Alphaproteobacteria; order Hyphomicrobiales; family Methylobacteriaceae; genus Methylobacterium; species Methylobacterium sp. WL18. The sequence continues at coordinate 23,809 of NZ_VRVD01000021.1, forward strand.
GCCCGGCCGCGCGGATCTCCGCGCCGCGGACGTCGAAGACGCATTCCAGGCCATTGGTGCAGTGGAACCGGTATCGGGCCATCGGGGCTCCTGCCTCGTCCTGCGCGGCGGCGGTTGAATGTTCTATATATGTTCTTTTTCGGGACGGACAGGCCCGGGTGCGATCCGCCGCAGGTTATCCCGGGGTCCGCCGGCCCGCGCGACGACCGGCACGGGGGGAGGGCGGCCCGTCTCGTCCGGGAGAGGCGATCGGCCGGCCCGGGGCGTCGCCCGAAAACGACAGTCTTCGGGCCATACACAATGACGGCCCGCGCCACAGATAGGCCTCTCCCCCCCGGTCCGGGGCCGGGCCCCCGCATCCGGTCGTCGAGTGAGCATCCCGTGTCGGCCCACCGCGTCAGAACGCTTGTCCAGAGCACGGCCGAGGTCGAACCCGAGCGGGCCTTCGAGTTCTGGCGCCACACCGCGCTGGCCATGACCGGCGTCGTCAGCAGCGGGCTGGACCGGTCGCCCGCGTTCGCGGCCCGGCGCCTCGTGGCCGAGACCGCGCACAGCACCCTCCTGCACACGCAGAGCCGGACCATCGACATCGCCCGGCCGGCGCAGCACATCCGGCGGGACGGACGCGACGCCATGGCGATCGCCGTGTTCGTCCGGGGCACCGGATACGCCGAGCAGGGCAACCGCGGCGCCCGGATGGCGCCCGGCGACATCAGCATCGTCGACGCCAGCCGTCCCTATCGCGCCGGCGGCTACGAGGATTACGAGGAGATCCGGCTGATCACGTCGCGGGCCCTGTTCCGGGCCCATGTCGGCGAGCCCGAGACCTTCGCCGGGCACACGATCGGCAGGGGCCATCTCAACACCCTGTTCGTGTCCTACCTGCAGGCCTATGCCGGGCAGGTCGCCACCATGTCCGAGGCCCAGGCAGGGATCGCGGTCGAGGGGGGCCTGCACCTGCTGCGCAGTTTCACGGGGGTGTCGGAGGATCCGATCCCGGTCGACGCGCTGAGGTCCCTGGCCTCGGTCCACATCCAGCGTCGCCTGCACGATCCGGAATTCGGCCCGGACGCCCTGTGCCGGACCCTGTGCGTGTCCCGCAGCCGGCTCTACGCCGCCTTCGCGGACGGCGACGGCGTCGCGGCGTCGATCCGCGACGCGCGCCTGGAGCGCGCGCGCCGCTACCTCTCCGTCCCGGCGCACGCGCACGACAGCATCGCGACCATCATGCTCCGGTGCGGCTTCACCGACGCGTCGGCCTTCAGCCGGGCGTTCCGTCGGCGCTTCGGGATCGCGGCGCGCGACGTCCGGACGCCGAGGTCCGGGGACCGCCTCCCGGCCGCCGGCTCTCACGCCGCGATCTGACGCGCTCGCTTACGCCGAACCGGTATCCACTGCGGCGGCGAGCGCTCTAGGAAAGCGCGCCCCGATCCGGGCGCCCGGCCCACCGGTAGGTGCCGCGGCCCTGGGCCTTGGCCTGGTACAGGGCCCGGTCGGCGCTCTGGTAGATCGCGTCGGGCTCGATCCCGTCGGCCGGGATCAGGGCGACGCCGATGCTGACGCCCACGGACACGTCGCTGCCGTCGATCCGGCAGGGGGTGCCGATCGTCCGGGTCAGGCGCTCGGCCAGGATGGCCGCGTCGGCGGGCTGGTGCAGGCCGGTCTGGATGACCACGAACTCGTCGCCCCCCAGGCGCGCCAGCGTGTCCTCGATCCGCACGACGGCCCGCATCCGGTCCGCGAGGATGCGCAGCAGGGCGTCGCCCGCGGCGTGACCGAGGGTGTCGTTGACGGCCTTGAACCCGTCGAGGTCGAGGCACAGCAGCGCGCAGCCGGGACCGCCGCGCCTCACCAGGGCGATCTCCCGGAGGAACTGCTCCCGGAACCGGGTCCGGTTGGCGAGCCCCGTGAGGGGATCGTGATGCGCGAGGTGGGCGATCTGCTGCTCGGCGCGCTTGCGGTCGGTGATGTCGAAGGTCAGGCCGACGACCCATTCCGGTTCGCCCCGGTCGTCGAGCTCGACCCGGCCGGTTCCGCTGACCCAGCGCGTCTCGCCGTTCGCGCGAACGATGCGGAACTCGGTCTCGAAGGTGCCGCGCGTGGCGATGGCGCGGCCGAGGGCGGTCAGGGTCCGGTCGGCGTCGTCCGGATGCACCAGCGGCCGCCAGTCCCGCGCGACGTCGATCTCGATCTCGGCCTCGCCCAGCCCGTGCTGCCGGGCCATCTCGGCCGAGATGAGCGCCCGCCCGGTGGCGACCCGGTAGTGCCACGTCCCGGCCTGGGCGGCCTTCAGGGCGAGGTCGAGCAGCAGGGACTTCTCCGCGAGCGTCTGGTGCATCACGCGGCTGTCGGTCTCCGCCCGGAGATCCTCGACGAGCCGGCGCTGCTGCGCGAGCAGGCGCCGCGCCTCCGCCTCGGCGCCGATCAGCCCGGCGGTCACCCGCCGCACCACGTCGATCAGGACGATGTCGATCCCGGCGACGAGGGTGAACAGGGCCAGCGTGGTGAGGACCGCGCGGTCGAGGAAGAACGAGCCCAGGGGCGGGATGAAGACGTACCACGCCGCCACGCCGGACAGGACCGCGCAGACGGTGCCGGCGCGCGCGCCGCACAGGAAGGTCGACAGGATGACGGCGGGGAAGAACGTGAAGAACGGAAAGCCCGGCGGCAGGACGGGATGGAGCGCGAGGCGCAGCAGGAGCGCGACCAGGAAGGCGGCCGTGCCGACCGCGACGCCGGGCACCGGCTGCCGGAGC
>NZ_VRVD01000220.1:0-7318 GCF_008040015.1 Methylobacterium sp. WL18
GAAGGGCAGATTACCCGCCTGAAGCTCGTGAAGCGACAGATGTTCGGCCGCGCCAAACTCGACCTGCTCGAAGCTCGGCTGATCGGTATACCATGAGCCCCCCTGCATCGAGATTGCGCCAGACCCATTTTTAAGCGCCATATTCGATTTTGCACCTTGCTTCATCATGTCGACCGAGGCGACATGTCCCTAAAGGGGAATATTGAAGTTGAAATATTGTATGCCAGCCTGTTGAGCGGCCGGCGTCCGGAGAGGCGTTCATGACGAGGGACTCAGACGAGACCCGCACCGAACCCAGCGAACGGCTCGCCCGAATCTCGGACGCGTTGGACCTGCCAATCTCGGTCTTTTTCGGGGGCGGGCAGGATGCGGCCGTCGCTCAGGGCGCCGCCGACGCGGGGACCGCCTACCTGCTCGCGCTGATCGCTGCGTACCTCAAGGACGCGAAGCCCGAGGCCCGACGCAGCTTCCTTCAATCGGTGGAGGCGCTGATCCAGGCCGAGTCCCGGTGATGGAAACGGAGCCCTTCGCCTGACGCGCGGAGGCGGGAGCCACCGCCCGACCGAGGCAGATCAGTTCCCGTTCCGGGCCATCTGGGTGCGGGCCGGGCTTGCGGCCAGGCTCGGCAGCGGATCCTGCGTGCCGGCCACGACCACGAGGCGTTGGACCTCGCCCCGCAGGTAAGCCTGCAGGAACCGCTCGTAGTCGCGGAACGAGACGCAGCCGTTCGAATCACCCCGCGGTCCGAGCATGAAGGTATGGGCGAGCAGCCCGACGCGGCCGTACACGGCTTCGTTGCCGCCCACCGGCGTGAGCCGGATCGCCCGTACGCCGTGGAACAGCTGCTCCCGCTCCTTCAGATCGTAGGTGCCGGGCGGCGTCGGGCCGCGCATCCGCACGTTGACCATCCGCGGCTCGTCGAGACCTTCCCCGAGTCCGGAATGCGCTTCGAGCTTCTCGCCGTTCGGCAAGGTCACGATGCGCGCCGCGATGTTGTAGATCGCGGTCCCTGCCGTGGGGCGTGCGTCGGCGGGGGCGAGCGGCGGGGAGATGCGCCGCTGCGGCACGAGGTCGGCGGGCCGGCTCTCGAGGGCCGCGTAAGCCAGGGCCGGCGCGCGCTCGACGCCGAACAGTTTCTCCAGGAACGAGCGGTCGTCCTCGCGGGGCTGCACGGGAAGCGGCGGCAACTCGCGGCGGGCCACGCGCCGCTCGGCCCTGCGGCCGAGATCGGGTCCGCGCGCGGACCGGAATTCGGGTGGCCGCGGCACCGGGAGCGGAACGGTCATCGCCGCGCGCGGGGGCTCCGTAACCTGGGTCTCCGGCACGGGGTCCGGAATCGACGGGGCTGCGGAGGGCTCGATACCGGACCACGCCCAGCGCGACAGGGGACCACCGGTGGCGTCGCGCCAGGCCTCGTCGGCGGGCGCTTCCGCCGCGAGCGGCACGGTATCCTGAGCCGACTCGACGGCCATGCTCTGGCGGTCGGGAACGGCCGAAAGGTCGTCGCCGCGTTGAACGGGCGGCTGAAGCCCCGTCCCGAGGGCTGCCAGCGCGACCGCGGCGGTCAAGACCGCCAGCGGGCCCGCACAGGAGCGGCGTGCCATCCGGGTGGTGGGGCCGCCGAGCGGCACGGAGTCGATAGCCATGCGGGCGCCAATGCTCTCGTCGCGGAGCGGGCGCCTGCCGGATCATCGCCACCGCGGTCCTCTGGAACCGTCGACGGGTCTCGATGGGCCGGCCGGCCCCGCCTGGACGAAACAGCGGGACCGGGCCGGCTTTTCTGCGGCAGCTGCGTGGTCGATTCAGGATCGATCGGGACCATTTTCGGGCCAATACCGGTTCAACCCGATCGGCTCGAACAGTATTCGCTAACAGCCAAGCTTCAATCGTTGTCGATCTGCTTGCCCAGCTGCGCGATCGCCCGCTCGTAGACGGTCGCCGCGTTCCAGCCCTGGAGCGCCACGAAGTTCGGCTCGCCGGGCTGGTAGCCGGCACCCGGGCGCCAGCCATGCGCCTTCAGGAAGTTCGCGGTGGACGACAGGGCGGCGCCGACGTTGTTCAGGTCGCCGGTCCCGTAGGTCAGCACGTTCTTGGGCAGGAACTGCGTGTGGCCGACCTCGCCGTGGGCCGCGCCGCGGGTGCTCGACGACAGCAGGCCCCGGTCGACCAGGGTCAGGGCTGCGTAGAGCTGATCCGTGAAGTATTCGGAGCGGCGGCAATCATAGGCCAGCGTGGCCACCGCAGAGAGCGTGTTGACGTTGCCGCGGACCGCCCCGAAGCCGGTCTCCATGCCCCAGATCGCCAGGAGCGGACCCGGGGGGACGCCGTAGCGCTGCTCGATCGAATCGAACAGCGCGGCATGGGTCCGCTTGAGCTGGCGGCCCTTCGACACGATGGTCGGGCCGCCGCGCTTGGCCAGGAACTGCTCGAGCGACAGCTTGAAGCTGCGCTGGCCCCTGTCGGCCGAGATCGTCGCCGTCGAGTAGCTGGTGGTCTCCAGCGCCGCCAGGCTCGCCGCGCTGGCCTTGCCGCGCGCCTCCTGGGCGAATTCCCGCTTCCAGGTCTCGAACCCGGCCGCCGTGTTGCCGCACTGCGCGGCCTCCGCCTGTCCGGCCGCGCCGGCGAGCCCGGCGAGCGCCGCCACTGCAAGGGTCATACGCCGCATTTGTTCGATCACGCCCAACACTCCTTCGGCGCGAGATCGCGCCACGTTTCTCAACCGATACCGGGGAACATCTCGTCGATAACAGGGCGAGATGATGTCGGCCACGCCGTCCGCCGGCCGTGTTGTATTCGGACCATAGCCGATGCGCGCACGCGCGCTGAGGCGTCCGGCCGGCCATTTGCCATCATCGTGAACGCCGCCGCACGGCCATCGAAGCGGGTGGCTTCCGTCGGTCGCGGCGTCGGCGACGCCGTTTCCAAAGCGACGCATCCATCCGGTAAGGCCGCGCCGCAAGACGATCCCCGATGTCGTCCGGTTTTGGTGCGGCGTGAATGCTTTGCCAGCGAAGTGCATATCCGTAAAAGAACCTTTTGTGATGTCACAACATCGTCAAACGACAATCATAGCTTTGCCGGCGGAAAGATCGCCGCGGGGATACGGTGTGGGGCCGATGACGTTCCGCTTGATGTTGCGCCTTCCGCGCCGCCGTCCCGCCTGATCGCCGGGCCCTCGCGATGTCCGTGATGTCATCGGCGGATCGTCCGCCCCCCGCCCGAGACAGTGCCGCCAGCGGCCGGCTCGAACCGCTCACGGTCCCGATCCGGGCCTGAGCCCGCCTTTCCCCGAACCCCGGATCCATCGGCCCGCGGCGCGGCCGGCGGCCGGGTGCCTCAGCCCGACAGACAGCGAGAGACAGGACCCTCATGGCCCTCGGAACGCACGGCACCGGTTCACCGCGGGCGGCGACGCTCGGTCCCGACCTCGATCGCGACGGCGTCGCCAAGGCCTATGGCCGTTGGGCGCCGGTCTACGATCTGGTGTTCGGCCCGGTCTTCGCCCAGGGCCGGACCCTGGCGGCGGCCGCCGCCGAGCGGATCGGCGGGCGTGTCCTCGAAGTCGGCGTCGGCACCGGCCTGTCACTGCCGGCCTATCGGCGGGCCGCCAGCATCGTCGGGATCGATATCTCGGCGCCGATGCTGGAGAAGGCGCGCAGCCGCGTCGCCCGGCTGGCCCTGCGCAACGTCGAGCGCCTCGCCGTGATGGACGCCGAGCACCTCGATTTCGCGGACGCGTCCTTCGACGTGGTCGTGGCCCAGTACGTCGTGACCGCGGTGCCGAACCCGGAGGCGGCCCTGGACGAGTTCGCCCGGGTGCTCCGTCCCGGCGGCGAGATCGTCATCACCACCCGGATCGGGGCCGAGGGCGGCCTGCGGCGCCTGATCGAGCACACGCTGATGCCGATCACGAGCCGCCTGGGATGGCGGACCGAGTTCTCCTGGGAGCGCTACGCCGCCTGGGCCGCGACGGCACCGGTGGAGGTCGTGGAGCGCCGGGCCCTGCCGCCGCTCGGCCATTTCTCCCTCATCCGCCTGCGCAAGCGCGACGCCTGACCGCGCGAGCCTTCTGACCCGCCCCCCACCCTCGATCGGAGAAGCACGGCATGGCGAGCTTTCTTGAGACCCTGCGCGTCCAGCGCTGGGACGACCACCGATATTATCACCACAACCGGATCAACCAGAGCCTGCACGTGGTCAGCGCCGTGAGCTTTCTGGTGGCCTACGCGGTGGCCTTCAAGGATCCCGCGACGGCGGCGCTGATCGGCTGGCTCCTGGCGATGACGAGCCGGCAGGCGGGACACCTGTTCTTCGAGCCGAAGGGCTACGACCACGTCAACCACGCGACGCACGAACACAAGGAAGAGATCAAGGTCGGCTACAACCTGCAGCGCAAGATCGTACTGCTGGCGATCTGGGCGCTGTCGCCGCTGCCGCTCTACTTCGATCCGAGCCTGTTCGGCCTGATCTCGCCGCACCAGACGACCACCGACCTGATCCGCAACGTCGGCTGGATCTGGCTGTGGCTCGCGATGGCCGGCCTGCTGTTCCGCACCGTCCAGCTGTTCTTCGTGCGGGACGTACAGACCGGTCTGGTCTGGGCGACCAAGATCCTCACGGACCCGTTCCACGACATCAAGCTCTACCACAAGGCGCCGCTGGCCCTGCTGCAGGGTGAGATGGTCGAAGAGCACGAGCCGCACGAGCACGGCGCCTGATCGTTACCCGGCCTCGCCGAGCCGGGGGGCTCCCCCCGCCTCGGTGATGCCGGGCAAAGTCCAGGTTTCAAAAGGTCCTGGACCTTTTGCGGGTGCAGGGCAGAGCCCTGCAAACTCGGGGCTGCACGCCCCGAACCCTGCCAAAGGGCCGGAGGCCCTTTGGAAACCCGATCAGGCCTGGTCCGGTGACCGGAGGCCGAGACGAGCGCCGAGTTTGCCCAGTCGGATCGCCGCGACCTCCCGCAGGATCGCCTTGCGGATCGCCTTGTCGGTCGTGGCGCCACCGTCCCACCAGCCATCCGCCCGCATGGCGTTCGCCGCCGCCACGAACCGGGCGGCGACCGTCTCGAACGCCGCGTCGTCGTAGGCGAGGCTGAAGATCATCCGGCCGGTCCCGACCCAGGACAGGGCCAGCCCCTCGGCACGCAGGTAGAATTGCAGCATCCAGTTGTAGCGCGACGGCCGCGTGTAGAGGACCGTCCAGACCGTGGACATGTTGGCGACCCGCACCGGCAACTCGGCCTCGGCCAGCAGCGCGTTGAGTCGCGCGGCCCGCGTGTCCCAGGTCGCGTCGAGGTCGCGGTAGAGGGTGGCGACCTCCGGCGTCTCCAGGCGGTCGAGGAACGCGCTCATGGCGCCCATCACGTAGGGATGCGCGTTGAACGTCCCGCGGGCGAAGCAGATGTCCACCGGACGGTCGTCCCGGAAGCGCCGCATCAGGTCGGCCCGGCCGCACAGCACGCCCACCGGCAGGCCGCCGCCCAGGGTCTTGCCGTAGGTCACCATGTCGGCGCGCACGCCGAAATACTCCTGCGCCCCGCCTCGGGCGAGGCGGAATCCGAGGAACACCTCGTCGAAGATCAGCACGATGCCGTTGGCCGTGCAGACCGCGCGCAAAGCCGCGAGCCACTGCGTGTAGGCCTCGCGGTCGAAGGCGGCCTTGCGGGCACTGTCGACCAGCGCGGAATCGGACGGCGCGCCGGCATTCGGATGCATGGCCTGGAGCGGGTTGACCAGCACGAAAGCCACGTCCCGGCGGCTGGAGAGCACCCGCAGCGTCCGGTCCGACATGTCGGCCAGGGTGAGCGTGTCGCGGGTCGGCACCGGGTTGCCGATGCCCGGCTGCACCTCACCCCACCAGCCGTGATAGGCGCCGCAGAAGCGCACGATCCGGCGCCGTCCGGTGTGGTAGCGGGCCAGCCGCGCCGCCTGCATCACCGCCTCGGTCCCGGACATGTGGAACGAGACTTCGTCCAGGCCCGAGAGCGCCTTGAGCCGCGCGACGTTGCCGGTGACCACCGGGTGCAGCGGCCCCAGCACCGGCCCGAGGGCGGCGACCTTCGCGGCGCCTTCATCCAGGCAGGCCCGGTAGACATCCACGCCGAACAGGTTGACCCCGTAGGACCCGGCCAGGTCGTAGAAGACGTTGCCGTCGAGATCCGTGACGGTGACGCCGTCGGACGCCGCCGCGAAGGCCCCGGCCCCGAGATGCGCGCGCACCTGGCCGGCATACTGGAACGGCACCCGGTACAGCCCGGTGAATTGCAGGTCGGAGAGGCCGTCGCGGACCGCGTCGGTCTCGGCCCGGGTGCGGGCGAACCGCGCGCGGTAGAGTTCGGAGAGCCGCGCGAAGCCGTTCTCCCGCCGCAGCGCCACCGTCTCGTCCGGGTCGTCGGAGCGGAAGAACGCGCGCTGCGAGTAGGCGTAGTGCGGGATCAGCCCGGCCACGCGCAGGGCCATCCGGGCGTGGCCGGTGAGGGATGGATGCTTGGCCCGGGACAGCTGAAGGCGCTGCGCGGCCTTCGGCAGGGCGACCAAAGCGGCTGCGGCGGTGGCGGACAGGGTGGCGAGGAGTGCGGACATCGCCCCCCGCCGTATCGGAGGCGGTTCACGGCATGATGACGGTTTCGGGATCACGGCTCAAACGCGCCCTGGCGCAGGTGGGCGCTCAGGAAGATCTGAACTTCCTGCTCACCAACCGCCTGCCGCGCCGGCTCGCCACCCGATTCATGGGCTGGTTCAGCCGGATCGAGCAGCCCCTGGTGCGCGACGTCTCGATCGCCACCTGGCGGCTGTTCTGCGACGTCGATCTCACCGACGCCCGGGAGACGCGGTTCCCGAGCCTGCACGCCGCCTTCGTGCGGGCCCTGAGCCCCGGCGCCCGCCCGGTCGCCGGGGACCCGGCCATCCTGGTCAGCCCCAGCGACGCGATCCTGGGCGCGCACGGCCGGATCGAGGCCGGGCGGCTCCTCCAGATCAAGGGCCTCTCGTACAGCCTCGCCGACCTGCTCGGAGGCGACGCGGAGCTGGCCCGCGCCCACGAGGGCGGCGCCTACGCGACCCTGCGGCTGACCGCCGGGATGTATCACCGCTTCCACGCCCCCCACGACCTGCGGGTCGAATCGGTCCGCCACATCTGGGGGGACACCTGGAACGTGAACCCGATCGCGCTGAAGCGCGTCGAGGCCCTGTTCTGCCGCAACGAGCGGGCGGTGCTGCGCCTGCGGATCGCCGGCCACCCCGTCACCCTGGTGCCGGTGGCGGCGATCCTGGTGGCGGGCCTGCGCCTCGGCTTCCTGCCCGAGGGCGTGGCCCTGCGC
>NZ_VRVD01000221.1:0-7315 GCF_008040015.1 Methylobacterium sp. WL18
CCGCCAGCGCGTAGGCGCGGCCGCGGTGCCGGGCGGGATCGGCACCGTGCGGGTCGATCACGGTCACGGCGAGAGCCGGCCCGTGGGCCTGCTTGAGTGCGAAGGCCAGGGCGAGGCTGGCGAGGCCGCCGCCGGCGATCAGGAGGCTGCGGCTGCCGGGGCGGGGCGTCTGGGCCGTCATCGTCACGGATCTCCGATCTGGGGGCCGAGCGCGTGGATCGCTCCGCCCGAAAGGCCTATGTCGCGTTTGGACGACGAACGGAAACCCCGCGACTCATGACCGACGCCACCACCGACGCGATGACCGACGCGGTCGCCGAGCTCATCGCCATCCTCGACCTCGAGCGTCTCGAGGTCGATCTATTCCGCGGCCAGAACCCCAAGACCGGCTGGCGCCGGGTGTTTGGGGGCCAGGTGGTGGCCCAGGCCCTGGTGGCCGCCACCCGCACGGTGCCGGACGACCGGCCGGCCCATTCGCTCCACGCCTATTTCATGCTCCCGGGCGATCCCCGCGCGCCGATCGTCTACGAGGTCGAGCGCATCCGCGACGGGCGCAGCTTCACCACCCGGCGGGTCAAGGCGATCCAGCACGGGCGGGCGATCTTCGCCACCACGATCTCCTACCAGGTCTCCGAGGGCGGGTTCGAGCACCAGCCCGGCAGGCCGGCCGTGGCCGGGCCGGACGGCCTCCTCGACGGCAAGGCGCTGGCGGCCGCCGGCGCCTCCGGCATGCCCGAGGCGGTCGCCGCCTATTTCGGCCGCGAGCGCCCGATCGAGCTGCGACCGGTGAACCTCGACCGCTACACCGCCCGCCGCAAGGACGGGTCGCGCCCCGATCCGGTGTTCAATGTCTGGCTGCGGGCGGCCTCGGTCCTGCCGGACGACCCGGCCCTGCATCGGGCGGTGCTGGCCTATGCCTCCGACATGACCCTCCTCGACGTGTCGCTGATCCCGCATGCCAGCTCGGTGTTCGATCCCGACATCCAGGCGGCGAGCCTCGACCACGCCCTGTGGTTCCACCGCCCGGTCCGGGTCGACGACTGGCTGCTCTACGCTCAGGACAGCCCGGCCGCCGGCGGTGCCCGCGGCTTCGCCCGTGGGGAGATCTTCGACCGCGCCGGCAACCTCGTCGCCTCGGTGGCGCAAGAGGGTCTGATCCGGCCGCATGGGGGATGAGGTCACGGCGCGGAACGGCTCGTCTGTCGATCCGCGCGGCGAGGGCGGCCCCCGGAATGGTGGGGTGGGCGCCTGAGGCAACGGGGTTCAACGGAGGCTTTAAGCCACCGTATCACCCATCGCCGGCGGATTAAGGAGCCTTCGCCAACGTGCGTTGCAAAAATGCACCGCCATGATATGCCGTTTTATCAATCGTTTGCACGCCTTATGGGCAACACTCCGACGCAGCGTGCTCAACGCTTCGCCTAACGGGTCTATTTGCTGGGCATAAGCGCGTCCGGCTGAAAAGTTCCCCGCCAAGCTCGGGTGGCATAGTCCTTGAATAGCCCCGCTCAACCGCGGGCCAGCCCGGCTCGGCGGGCGGCTCTGATCGGGCCACCGCGTGGATCGGGCGACGGCATCGGTTCCCAGGGACTCGGTAAGGGGGCGCCGCCCATGAAGATCGTGATGGCCATCATCAAGCCGTTCAAGCTGGAGGAGGTGCGCGACGCGCTCACCGGAATCGGCGTCCACGGCCTGACGGTGACGGAAGTGAAGGGCTACGGCCGCCAGAAGGGCCACACCGAGATCTACCGCGGCGCGGAATACGCGGTGAGCTTCCTGCCCAAGCTCAAGATCGAGGTCGCGGTCGCCTCCGACCTGACCGCCAGCGTCATCGACGCCATCGCGGCGGCGGCCCGCACCGGCCAGATCGGCGACGGCAAGATCTTCGTGCTGCCCCTCGAGAAGGCGGTGCGCATCCGGACCGGCGAGACCGACGCCGACGCGCTCTGAGCCGGCCCGCCGACAGCCTCAACCTTTACGCAACGCGCAACGCATCGTGACCGGAGCCACCTGTCCATGAAAGTCCGTAACGCCCTGATGCTCGGCTTGGGAGGCGCGGCGCTCGCCGCCCTCCTGATCGAGCCATCCCTCGCGCAGACCCCGGTTCCGGAAGCCGCCTCCGCGGCTCCGGCCGCCGCCGCCGTGCCGCTGCCCAACAAGGGCGACACCGCCTGGATGATGATCTCCGCGGCCCTCGTGCTGATGATGAGCGTGCCGGGCCTGGCACTGTTCTACGGCGGCCTCGTGCGCACCAAGAACATGCTGTCGGTGCTGACCCAGGTGTTCGCGATCGTGTCGATCGTCGGCCTGCTGTGGGTGTTCTACGGCTACAGCCTCGCCTTCACCAACGGCGGCGGCATCAACGACTTCGTCGGCGGCCTGTCCAAGGCGTTCCTGAAGGGCATCGACGCCAACTCGACGGTGGCGACCTTCTCCAACGGCGTCGTGATCCCCGAATACGCCTATCTGTGCTTCCAGATGACGTTCGCGATGATCACCCCGGCGCTGATCGTCGGCGCCTTCGCGGAGCGGATGAAGTTCTCCGCCCTGGTGGTGTTCACGATCCTCTGGGTCACGCTCATCTACTTCCCGATGGCCCACATGGTCTGGTACTGGGCCGGCCCGGATGCCGTCGGCAACGCCGCCAAGGCGCTGGCCGCCGCCACGGACGACGCCTCGAAGGCGACCGCCCAGGCGGCGCTCGACGCGGTCAACAAGGATGCGGGCTTCCTCTTCCAGAAGGGCGCCCTCGACTTCGCCGGCGGCACCGTGGTGCACATCAACGCGGGCATCGCCGGCTTCGTCGGCTGCCTGATCATGGGCAAGCGCATCGGCTACGGCCGCGACCTGCTCGCCCCGCACTCGCTGACCATGACCATGATCGGCGCCTCGCTGCTGTGGGTCGGCTGGTTCGGCTTCAACGCCGGCTCGAACCTCGAGGCCAACGGCACCGCCGCGCTCGCGATGCTCAACACCTTCGTGGCGACCTGCGCCGCCGCGGTGGCGTGGCTGTTCGCCGAGTGGGCGCTCAAGGGCAAGCCGTCGCTGCTCGGCATGCTCTCGGGCGCGGTGGCGGGCCTCGTGGCCGTCACCCCGGCCTCGGGCTTCGCCGGCCCGATGGGCTCGATCGTGCTCGGCCTCGTGGCCGGCGTGGTCTGCTTCGTGATGTGCTCCACCGTGAAGAACGCGCTCGGCTACGACGACTCCCTCGACGTGTTCGGCGTGCACTGCATCGGCGGCATCCTGGGCGCCCTGGCGACCGGCATCCTGGTCGACCCGAACCTCGGCGGCGTCGGCATCCCCGACTACACCTCGAAGCCGGGCGAGCTGGCGGTCGGTGCCTACGACATGGTGAGCCAGCTCATCATCCAGGCGGAGGCGGTCGGCCTGACCCTGCTGTGGTCCGGCATCGGCTCGGCGATCCTCTACAAGCTCGTCGACCTGACGATCGGCCTGCGGGTGACCCAGGAAGAGGAGCGCGAGGGCCTCGACATCGCCGACCACGGCGAGCGCGCCTACAACTACTAGGGCGCTCTGGGCCGACGTAGACACCGGTTCGGCACAAGAGATCGCGTCCCGACAAAGCCTTGGAGCCATTTCCGATTGCAACGCGGTCGGGAACGGCTCCAGAGCATCGCCCCGAAAGGCGGTAGCCGGCTTTCGGAAAAGCCGACGCAAGAACAAAGACCGAGCGCGGCCCTGCGGGGCGGCGCTCCGCGAACGAAAAGCCCCGGCTCCGTGTGAGCCGGGGCTTTTTCATGTCGGAGCCCCGGGCGGCAGGGGCTTCCCCTGGGCCGGGGCCCGGGCCGGGGCTGGGATTGGGTCTCGGTCCGGCACCGCCCGCGACGGGCGGGCCGTCAGGATCTCACGCGACGGCGCGTTTCTCGATCACGCGGGTCTCGACCATTTCCGCGGGCTCGTAGATCCAGCGTGCCATCGCTCCGGCGGTCATCGCCCCGAGGATCGGCGCCAGCCAGAACAACCAGAGCTGCGTCACGTAGGGGCCGCCGGCGATCAGGGCCGGCCCTGTGCTGCGAGCCGGGTTGACCGACGTGTTGGTCACCGGGATCGAGATGAGGTGAATCAGCACCAGGGCGAACCCGATCGGGATGCCGGCGAAGCCGGCGGCCGCGCCCTTCGAGGTCGTGCCGACGATGATGAACACGAAGAAGAACGTCGTCAGGAACTCGGTGACGAGGCAGGCCGTGAGGCTGTACTTCCCCGGGCTGAGATCGCCGTAGCCGTTGGCGGCGAATCCGTTCGGGATCCATCCGGCCTTCCCCGCCGCGATCACGTAGAGCACGCCCGCCGCCAGGATCGCGCCGACGACCTGGGCGGCGATGTAGGGAAGCACGTGCCGGTTCGCGCACCGCCGCGCCGACCACAGGCCAAGCGTCACGGCCGGGTTGAAGTGCCCGCCCGAGATGTGCCCGACCGCGTACGCCATCGTCAGCACGGTGAGGCCGAACGCGAAGGCTACGCCGAGGAAGCCGATGCCGAGTTCCGGAAAGGCCGCCGACAGGACCGCCGCACCGCATCCGCCGAAGGTGAGCCAGAAGGTGCCGAAGAACTCGGCGGTCGCCCGGCGCATCGTGTCGTGATCCATGTCGGAACCTCTCGAATGCTGGATTGGCGGGATGATAGAAGGATCTCAAGCTCGTAAGCTTCGCCGTTTCCGATGGAGAATTTCAATGTTGACTGTATTTTTTGGCATATATGGAAGGGAATACTGCATAGTTTTAAGACGGATACAACCTGCACGGGCTTGCCCGGACGACCGGTCGAAGTCTGGCATCCTGAAGTTTGTGTATAACTCTAAGGTTGCCGATTTGACCCGCTACCGAGGCGTCCGGCTGCCGGGTCGAGCCGTCGGGGACGCCGCGCCGGACGGGGAGCCGCATCGCAGGTCCAAAGAAACCCCGGCTCCATGGGGGCCGGGGTTCCGTCGGACTTCGGCGCCGCGCGGCGTTTGACGGCTCGCAATGACGCGACCGCTGCAGCGATCGCGACGGACCTCGCGGTTCCTCACCGCATCCCGACGCGCCGCGGGAGCCTCGCAGGATGTCTCCCGGGATCGCGGCGGCTTCCGGAGGCCGCCTGCCGGACTTGCCAGCGCGGAGGCCGTTCCCGACCGGGATGCGATCGGGAACGGCCCTCAGTCCGTGTTTCGGCGCGCATTCATTCGCCGAACCGGTGTCCCGTGCGGCGGAGAGGGCTTGCGCCGCCTCGGGATCGGGGAGAGGCTGGGAACGACCCAGCCGACGGCGCTACGCCGCCTTCGACAGCGTCGCCTTCTCTTCCGCGAACGCCCAGTCGAGCCACGGCGTCAGCGCCTCGAGATCCGCGGTCTCGACGGTGGCGCCGCACCAGATCCGCAGGCCCGCCGGGGCGTCGCGGTAGGCGCCGATGTCGAGGGCGACACCCTCGCGGTCCAGGCGCTCGACGATGCCCGAGGCGAGCGCCGCCACCGCCGCGTCGCCGCGGGCGAGCACGTCCGGGTCGGCGATCACCAGGCACACGCCGGTGTTCGAGTAGGTCGCGGGGTCGACCGCCAGCGGCGCGATCCACGGGGTCCGGGCGACCCAGTCGTAGATCGCCTTGGCGTTGGCGTCGGCCCGGGCGTGAAGCGCCGGCAGGCCGCCGATCCGCACGGCCCAGTCGAGGGTGTCGAGGTAATCCTCCACGGCCAGCATCGAGGGCGTGTTGATCGTGTCGCCCTTGAAGATGCCCTCGATCAGCTTGCCGTCCTTCGTCAGTCGGAACACCTTCGGCAGCGGCCAGGCCGGGACGTGGCTCTCCAGCCGCTCGACCGCCCGGGGCGAGAGCACCAGCATGCCGTGCGCGGCCTCGCCGCCCATCACCTTCTGCCAGGAGAAGGTCACGACATCGAGCTTGTCCCAGGACAGCGGCTGCGCGAAGGCCGCCGAAGTGGCGTCGCAGATCGTCAGGCCCGCGCGGTCGGCGGCGATCCAGTCGCCGTTCGGGACCTTCACGCCGGCGGCGGTACCGTTCCAGGTGAAGACCACGTCGTTATTCTTGGTGTCGATCGCCGACAGGTCCGGCAGCACGCCGTAGGGTGTCTGGTGGATCCTGGGCGCGATCTTGAGCTGCTTGAGCGCGTCGGTGACCCACTCCTTGCCGAAGGCTTCCCAGGCGGCGACCTCCACGGGCTTGGGCCCGAGCAGCGTCCACATCGCCATCTCGACGGCGCCGGTATCGGAGGCCGGCACGATGCCGATCCGGTAATCGTCGGGCACCTGCAGCACCGAGCGGGTCAGGTCGATGGCCCGGCCGAGCTTGGCCTTGCCGATGGCGGAGCGGTGCGAGCGGCCGAGTGCGGCGTCGGCCAGGGCGGCCGGAGTCCAGCCCGGACGCTTGGCGCAGGGGCCGGACGAGAAGTGGGGAACGCGCGGGCGCCTGTCGGGTCGGCTCATCGTCGGATCCATCCTTGCAGATGGGCGCTCCTCGACGGGGAGGAGTGTCCCGGAACCGCGCATGCGCCCAATCCGGGCCTCTGGCAAGCGCTTGTCCGGGTTGCAGTCTTCGCTGCGTGCCCCTGCCCGGGACAGGCTGTTCGGGCCTACGGAACCGTCGATTAATCTTGGGCCGTTAGCCTTAATGGCGTGCCGTGTTGCGTTCGAGGTACGCTGATGTCTTTCCACAGTGCTGCGATAGTATCGGCCTGGTCGGTTTTACTTATGGTTATCGGCGCGTTAGCGACCCGCCTCGCCCTCGCGGGCCGGCTCCGGTATCCCGCCGCCCAGCCCCTGCAACTCGATCCCCTGGATTACGAGTGCGACGGGCCCGTGATCGATCTGGAGCCCGCCTGAAGGTCCGGGCGCCGCTCGGCGGTGATGCGTTCGGCCTCCGACCGCCGCCACCGGGCGATGGCCCCGTGATTCCCGCCCGAGAGCACATCGGGAATCGGCCGCCCCTCCCAGTCGCGGGGCCGGGTGTAGTGCGGATATTCGAGGAGCCCGCCCTCAAAACTCTCCTCGACGCCCGATTGCGCCTTGCCCATCACGCCGGGGAGGAGCCGGACGCAGGCGTCGAGCACCACGAGGGCGGCGATCTCGCCCCCGGAGAGCACGTAATCGCCGATCGAGACTTCCTCCAGGCCGCGGCCGGCGATGACGCGCTCGTCGACGCCCTCGAACCGGCCGCAGACGATCAGCGCCCCGGGGCCGGCGGCGAGGTCCCGCACCCGGGCCTGGCTGAGCGGCCGGCCGCGGGGAGACATCAGCAGCCGGGGCCGCGGATCGTCCGCCCCGGTCGCGGCGTCGATGGCGGCGGCGAGCACGTCGCAGCGCAGCAC
>NZ_VRVD01000222.1:0-7276 GCF_008040015.1 Methylobacterium sp. WL18
GTTGAGGGCGCGGGCCTCGGCCTCCTCGGGGGTGGCGGCGATGACGGCATCCCGGGCCGGCCAACCCCGGCGCGCCAGGGTCCAGCGGCGCAGGCTCGAGGCTTCGAGGCCGACCAGCCAGGAAGCCAGCAGTGTGACGAGCGTGGCGATCCCCGGCGGCAACCCCAGCATGTGGCCGATGCCGGCCAGCGCGACGAATCCCGCGAGGACGATGAGCGCTGCGATCCACAGGCGGTGGAACAGGAACCACAGAACGCCGAACGCGAAGGCCGGCCAGGCAAAGCCGTCGGGCATGAGCACCGCCCGGTCGAGGCCGACGGATTCGCCCGGCCGCGCGTCGATCGGCAGGTGGAGCGTGTAGCTGCGCATCCGCATGGCGGGTCTCCCGGCTCCGGCACCGTCCCGAAAGGTGTTTTCGGGACGAAGCAAACGTAAGGACGAAACGACGGTCTACAGGGAGCCCTTCGTGGAGGGAACGCGTCCCTCCTCGCGGGGATCGATCGCGACCGCCTTCCGCAAGGCGCGGGCCAAGCCCTTGAAGCAGCTCTCGGCGATGTGGTGGGCGTTGTCGCCGTACAGGGTCTCGACGTGCAGCGTCAGCCCGGCATTCATGGCGAAGGCCTGGAACCACTCGCGCACCAGTTCGGTGTCGAACTGCCCGATCTTCTCCACCTTGAAGGTGGTGCGGAACACCAGGAAGGGCCGGCCCGAGATGTCGACGCAGACCCGCGTCAGCGCCTCGTCCATGGGCAGGTGGATGTCGGCGTAGCGCGTCACCCCGCGCTTGTCGCCGAGCGCCTTGGCGAAGGCCTGGCCCAACGCGATGCCGCAATCTTCCGCGGAATGGTGCTGGTCGATATGCAGGTCGCCATCGACCTTCACCTCCAGGTCGAACAGGCCGTGCCGGGCGAACAGGTCCAGCATGTGATCGAGGAAGCCGATGCCGGTGGCGATCTTCGACTGCCCGGTCCCGTCGAGGCCGACGCTGACCGCGATGTCGGTCTCGGCGGTCTTCCGGCTGATGGAGGCGCTGCGCATGTGTTTCGGACTTCGTGGCGGGGCGGCCGGGGCCACGAGCGCCTTCTAGTGTGAGTTTCTTTGGAATGGAAAGGGCACGGCCGCCCTATCCGTGCAGGACCCGGCCCGCCACGGCGTCGAGCTTGGCCAGCACCGCAGGGTCGCGGGCGGTCGGCGCGGTCATGATCGCGCCGTCCAGCGCCCGGTGCGAACCCGCCGGGCAGGGTTCGCGCTCGGCCGGGAAATCGCGGGCGAGCCGTGCCACCAGCCGGGCGGCCTTGTCGGCGTTGGCCCTTGCCACCGCGATCACCGCGGCGACGTCCACCGCGTCGTGGCCGGGGTGCCAGCAATCGTAGTCGGTCACCATGGCGATGGTGGCGTAGGTGATCTCGGCCTCGCGAGCGAGCTTCGCCTCGGGCATGTTGGTCATGCCGATCACGTCGAACCCCTGCGCCTTGTAGGCCCGGGATTCGGCGAGCGACGAAAATTGCGGGCCTTCCATGCAGACATAGGTCCCGCCGCGATGGACGGGAATGTCCTCGGCCCTGGCCGCCGCCGCGATGCGCGCCTGCAGGTTCGGGCCGACCGGATGCGCGAGCGAGACGTGGGCCACGCAGCCGTCGCCGAAGAACGACGACGCGCGCCCATGGGTGCGGTCGACGAACTGATCCACCAGCACGAACAGGCCCGGGGGCAGTTCCTCGCGGAACGAGCCGCAGGCCGAGAGCGAGACCAGATCCGTCACGCCCGCCCGCTTCATCGCGTCGATGTTGGCGCGGTAGTTGATGCCCGACGGCGAGAACCGGTGGCCGCGTCCGTGACGGGCCAGGAACACGATCTTGGTGTCGCCGATCCGGCCGATGCGCAGGGCGTCCGAGGGCTCGCCCCAGGGCGACGTGACCTGCTCCTCGCGCACGTCTTCCAGGCCCGGCAGGTCGTAGACCCCGGACCCGCCCATCACCCCGAGCACCGCTGCCGTCATGCCGGTTTCCCTTTTGTGAGCTGCATCCCATCCACCACCGCATCCTGAGGTGCCGGAGCGAAGCGGAGGCCTCGAAGGAGGTCGCCACAACGCGGAGCGATCCCTCGAACCCTTCTTCGAGGCTGCTGCGCAGCACCTCAGGAGGGGGGCGGATGGGATCGGTGTCGCCGAGAGGCCGACAGCCGCGTTCGCCGACCGGTAGCACGCAGTCCCAACGCAAAAAAGATGGGCCCCCCGAAGGAGGCCCACCCGGCAGGATCGGTGAGGCGGCGCCTCAGAAGGTCTTGTGCAGCTCCGGCTGGAGGCCGTGGACCTCGCCGCCGACATCGGCCCAGACCTTCTTCTTCACGTAGTAGAGCAGCCCCGACATGATGATCAGGAACAGGATCACCCGGAAGCCAAGCGCCTTGCGGTCCATCATGTGCGGCTCGGCCGCCCACATCAGGAAGGCCGAGACGTCCTTGCCGTACTGGTCCACCGTCTCGGGGACCACGGGCTGGCCGGCGTCGTTCTTGGCGTAGGTGACCTGCCCGTCGGTGATCGGCGGCGGCATCGCGATGATGTGGCCGGGATAGTACTTGTTGTAGTGGCCGCCATCGGGGACCGTGAAGTCCTTCGGCGCCTCCTCGTAGCCGTTGAGGAGCGCGTGGATGTAGTCGGGCCCCTGCTCGGAATAGCCGATCAGCGGCAGCCAATCGGTCAGGAAGTACAGCGAGCCGCGGGAGAAGGTCCGCGCCTTGGCGATCACCGAGAAGTCCGGCGGTGCCTTGCCGCCGTTGGCGGCCGCCGCGGCCTGGTCGTTCGGGAAGGGCGGCGGGAACGTGTCCGCCGGCCGGCCCGGCCGGTCGAACATGTCGCCGGCATCGTTCGGGCCGTCCTTGACCTGGTAGGTCGCGGCCAGCGCCTTGACCTGCGCGGCCGAGAAGTCCGGACCGCCTTCCTGGGCGAGGTTGCGGAAGGACACCAGCTTCATCGAGTGGCAGGCGGAGCAGACTTCCTTGTAAACCTGGAAGCCGCGCTGAAGCTGAGCTGTGTCGAAGCGGCCGAACGTGCCGGCGAAGCTCCAGTTGACGCGGCCCGGCACCGGACCGCCATGCCCTTCCTGGGCGGAGGCCGGCACGGCGCCGATCAGCAGCGCCGCGAGGGCGGCGGCAGCGGTCGTCGAGAGGACGCGGGTCATCATCATGGTTCCGTCGTCACCCCGTCAGCCTTTGGTGGTCGGAGCGGCGGCGGCGCCCGCCGGCATCCCCGATCCGCTCACCTGTTTGCCCGGCCCGGTCACGCTCTCCAGGATCGAGGCCGGGAGCGCCTTGGGCGTCTCGAACAGGCCGCAGAGCGGCATCACGATCAGGAAGTGGGCGAAGTAGTAGGCCGTGCAGATCTGCGACGCGATCACGTAGCCCCCCTCCGGCGGCTGGGATCCGAGCCAGCCCAGGAGGAAGGTCGCGCCGATGAACGCCCAGAAGAACTGCCGGTAGATCGGCCGGTAGTTGCAGGAGCGCACCCGCGACCAATCCAGCCACGGCGCGAAGGCCAGGATGATCACCGCAGAGAACATCAGGATCACGCCGCCGAGCTTGCTCGGGACGGCCCGCAGGATCGCGTAGAACGGCAGAAAGTACCATTCGGGCACGATGTGCGCGGGAGTCACTGCCGGGTTGGCCGGGATGTAGTTGTCGGCGTGGCCCAGGTAGTTCGGCTGGTAGAACAGGAACCACGCGAACAGGATCATGAACACGCAGGTGGCGAACCCGTCCTTGACGGTGGCGTAGGGGGTGAACGGCACCGCGTCCTTGCCCGACTTGATCGGGATGCCGGCCGGGTTGTTCTGGCCGGTGACGTGCAGCGCCCAGACGTGCAGCACGACGACGCCGGCGATCATCCAGGGCAGCAGGTAGTGCAGCGAGAAGAACCGGTTCACGGTCGGGTTGCCGACCGAGTAGCCGCCCCACAGCAGGGTCTGGATGGTGTCGCCCACCACCGGGATCGCCGCCAGGATGTTGGTGATGACGGTGGCGCCCCAGAAGCTCATCTGGCCCCACGGCAGCGTGTAACCGAGGAACGCGGTCGCCATCATCAGCAGGTAGATGATCACGCCCAGGATGTAGAGCACCTCGCGCGGGGCCTTGTACGAGCCGTAATACAGCGCCCGGAACATGTGGACGTAGACCGCCACGAAGAACATCGACGCGCCGTTGGCGTGCGCGTAGCGCAGCAGCCAGCCGTAATTCACGTCGCGCATGATCTTTTCGACGGAATTGAACGCGCCCGTCGCCGAGGGCTCGTAGTGCATCGCCAGCCAGACGCCGGTGACGATCTGGATTCCCAGGAAGGCGGCGAGGATCGCCCCGAAGGTCCAGAAGTAGTTGAGGTTGCGCGGGACGGGATAGGCGATGAAGGACGAGTGCACGAGCCCGGCGATCGGCAGCCGGGCCTCGAACCATTTGGCGACGCGACTCTTCGGGACGTACGTGCTGGCAGTTCCGCTCATGTCCGCGTCCTTCTCACGCCGCTTCCTTGCCACCCTCGCCGATCCGGATCTTCGTATCCGTCTCGAAGGCGTAGGGCGGGATCGGCAGGTTGATGGGGGCCGGCCCGTGGCGGACGCGCCCGACGGCGTCGAACTGCGAGCCGTGGCAGGGGCAGGCCCAACCCTCGAAGCTGCCCTGGTGGCCGATCGGCACGCAGCCGAGATGCGTGCAGTTGCCGTAGACGATCAGCCACTGGTCGTGGCCCTTCTTGACCCGGGTCGGGAAGGCCGCCGGATCGATCATCGCCGAGAGCGGGACCGCCTCCATGTCGGTCACCTCCTTGGCGGTGAGCTTACGGACGAAGATCAGCTTGCCGCGCCAGAAGACGTTGACGATCTGGCCGTCCTGGATCGGCGTCAGATCGACGTCGATCGGCGCCCCGGCCGCGATCGTGTCTGCGTCGGGCGCCATGGACGAGACCAGAGGCCACGCCGCGGCACCCACACCGACCGCGAGGCCGGCCCCGGTGGCGAGGAACAGGAAGTCGCGGCGGCTGCCGTCCTGAGGGCTGCCCTCCCGGGATGCGGGAGTAGTGGCGGAGGTGGTCGCCAAGATTTGGAACTCCGTGCGTCGGCGTGAGGGCCGCAGGTGCCCTGCCCTGATGTCCCGGCCGTACCGAGATCAAAGCATTATCGTTCTAATCTGAGCAATGAGACCGTCTGCCACCCCCAAGTCAAGCTATGCCGGGAGGCCCGGGGGCGTGCTTAGGTCACGATCGTTGTCATATGTTGCAGGGCAGCGCCCGGCCTGCGCTGCTACGCCACGGCGCTGTCGAGACGGGTCGTTCCGCCACCGAGGAATCCCCCGGACTGGCGGGCCCAGAGGCCGGCATAGACGCCGCCGCGGGCGACGAGCTCGGCATGCGTGCCCTCCTCGACGATTCGGCCCCGGTCGATCACCACCAGGCGGTCGAGCGCCGCGATCGTCGACAACCGGTGGGCGATCGCCACCACGGTCTTGCCGGCCATCAGCGTGTCCAGTGATTCCTGGATCGCCGCCTCGACCTCGCTGTCGAGGGCGGACGTCGCCTCGTCCAGGATCAGGATCGGCGCGTCCTTGAGCATGACCCGGGCGATGGCGATGCGCTGGCGCTGGCCGCCCGACAGCTTGACGCCGCGCTCGCCGACCTGGGCGTCGTAGCCCCGGCGGCCCTTGTGATCGACGAGATCGGCGATGAACCGGTCGGCATGGGCCAGCCGGGCGGCGCGATCGATCTCTTCCTGTGTGGCCCCGGGACGCCCGTAGCCGATGTTCTCGCGGATCGACCGGTGCAGCAGCGACGTATCCTGGCTGACCATCGCGATGGCCTCGCGCAGCGATTGCTGTGTCACCGTCGCGATGTCCTGGCCGTCCACCAGGATCCGGCCGCTCTCGACCTCGTAGAGGCGCAGCAGCAGGCTCGCGAGGGTGGATTTGCCCGCACCGCTGACGCCGACGAGCCCGACCTTCTCGCCGGGGCGGATCGTCAGCGTGAAATCCTCGATCACGGTGGCGTCGCCGCGCCCGTAATGGAAGCCGACATTCTCGAAGCGGATCTCGCCGCCCGCCACCACCAACTCGCGGGCCTCCGGGGCATCGACCAGCGCGTGCGGGCGCGCCATGGTCTGCATGCTCTCCTGAATGACCCCGACATTCTCGAACACGCCGCGGACCGTCTGCATCACCCAGCCGGACATGGCGATGAGCCGCAGGATCAAGGCGAGGCCGGCCGACGCTTCGCCGGTGGTCATGCTGCCGTCGCGCCAGAGAACCAGACAGGCCGCCCCGGTGGCGACCAGCAGCGCGCTGTTGAGGATCCCGAGCAGGCTGGTGGTCAGGGTGACCAGCCGGAACTGGTACAGGTAGGCGTCGGTATGGACCTCGACCGCGTCGCGCACCGTCGCGCGCTCCTCGCGGTCGCGGGCGAACAGCTTGACGGTGAGGATGTTGGTGTAGCTGTCGACGATGCGCCCGATCAGGACCGAGCGGGTGTCGGCGGTCTTGTGCGAGCGGGCGCGGGCGCGGGGCACGAACCAGGTCGTGAGTGCGGCGTAGGCACCGATCCAGACCAGCACCGGCAGGGCGAGCCAGGGCGAGATCGACCCGAACAGCCCGACCGCCGTCACCGCATAGATCGCCACGTAGAGCAGCGTGTCGATGAACACGACGGCGAGCTCCCGCACCGCCGGGCCCACCTGTACGACGCGGTTGGCGAGGCGGCCGGAGAAGTCGCCCTGGAAGTACGAGAGCGAATGCCCGAGGGTGTAGAGATGCGCCCGCCAGCGGATCTGGCTGGTCGATTGCGGCACGATCAGCTGGTTGGACAGCACCTCGTGCAGCCAGATCGAGATCGGCCGCACCAGGGCGATCAGCAGGAACACCAGCCCGAGGCCGACCGCATGGTCCGACAGGACGCTGGCCCGGTCGGCCGTGGCCAACAGGTCGATGAACCAGCGCATGACCAGGTAGAGCGAGGCCTCGACGGTTCCGGCCACCACCGCGATGATGAACAGCGCCACCAGGGCGGCCCGGATCGGACGCAGGTAGAAGCCGGCAAATCCCAGAACCGTCTGCGGCGGGGTCCGCGTCTCGTCGAAGGGCGCAAACGGATCGACCCGGCGCTCAAGCCAATTCAGGAACATGTCTTCCGGGCGTAATGCTGGGGGAGCCCATCATGTAAGCGCCGGCCGGCGAGCGCCAAGCGCGCGCGGTCGTCGCGGCGGCCGGGCTTCTCGCAACGGTGCCCCTCGCCAGGACCGGCCGGGCT